>JASHWN010000622.1 GCA_030044035.1 Xanthobacteraceae bacterium | reverse complement strand
GATTGACGTAGCCTTCCAGCACCAGTTCGCAGTCGGCGAGCGCCATGGCGTTGACCGTGCGCGCCTTGACCAGGCGGATCGGCGCGCCCTGTACCGCAGACGCGATGCCGATCTCGTCGCAGCCCATCGGCAGTACCGCATAGTCGAAGCCGGCGCCGGCGAGCAGCGTGCAGGCCGGCGGCACGCCGAAGCACATGGTGATCGGCACCGGCTCGTTCTCTTTGTAGTATTTGTTGACCACTTGCCACATGTGCGAGCCGGGCGAGATCTGGAACGTGCCGACATTGCCCCAGCGAAAATTCATGCGGTTGTAGCCGAGGTCGGAGCCGCCATCGAATTGCGGACCGGTGACGCAGCGGATGCCGGAACCGACGGTCAGCTCCGGCTCGTAGGTGGTGTGGCGAATCGGCACCAGCCATTTGTTGACGTCGTCGGGTTTCTCGATGACGTATTCCTGGCACGGCGCCTCGTCCTGCGAAATCTCCACCGGCTTGAGCGGATGCGACAGCGCGTGCGCGAGTTTTTTTACCCGGTCGGCGTCGCTCGCCCAGCCGAACATGCGGTTGATCACCGCCATGTCGCCGAACAGATTGGTGATGACGCGATGGTCCGGCTTGTCCTTGACGTTGTTGAACAGGACCGGACAGCCGCCGTCCATGTGCTTCTGCAGCCCGGTGATCTGCAGATCGGGGTCGACCGCCTTGTCGGTCTCGATCAATTCGCCGTTGGCGCGCAGCCATTGCAAGGTCGAGCGCAGGTCGAAGGCCTGGTTCGGCGTCGCGGCGTCTTGTTGTTGCTTGCGGACCGGCTGTTGCATTGGCGGCGTTCCCATTGCATAGATTTCTAAGTAATTATCCGCTCTCATCACTGGCGCTGTCAACGCCGATGCCGCCGCGGCAAATACTCATGGCAATGTCCGCAATCATCCGCTCGTCGCCGCGAAAGCGGGGACCCAGTGACTTGCGGGGCGCATATGGAAATGCCGTTCTGGATTCCCGCCTGCGCGGGAATGAGCGGAAGAGCTAGCGATGCCGCCGCGGCCGATATCGAAACCCAAGCTCGCGCGCCGTGCGCCGGAATTTCCGCCGCCGCTGTCGTCCGGCTATCTGGTGCGCGACGCGCACCGCGCCTTTCAGCGGCTGCTGGAACGGCGCATCGCGCCCTACGGCGTGACCCGCGGCCAATGGTATTTTCTGCGCGTGCTGTGGAGCCACGACGGGCTGTCGCAGCGCGAATTGTCGGCACGGGTCGGCATGATGGAGCCGACCACGGTCATCGCCTTGCGCAGCATGGAACGCGCCGGCCTGATCCGCCGCGTGCGCAGCGAACACGACAAGCGCAAGGTGCGGGTCATGCTCACCGCCAAGGCGAAGCGGCTGCGCAACGAATTGCTCGGCGTCGCCCGCAGCATCACCGACGCAGCCGAGGAAGGTGTCAGCGCCCGCGACCTTGCCGCGTTCCGCCGCATCATCGCGCGGATGACAGCCAATCTCGACCGCATCGAGCGGTAACCTCAGAGACCGAGGTAAGCGGCCAGGCCGCGCACGGGCCGGTCGAGATGCAGTGCGCGCAAGCCGCCGGCGATGGCGCCGCGTAGCTTGCGCGGCACGAAGGCGAGCGGCGGCGCGAGGCCGGCCTGCCGGGTGGCTGCCCATGCGGCCGCGGCGTCGTAGGTCACGCGATGCACCGTGACGGTGCGCTGTGCGAGGTCGAGCACCATGTAACTCGCCCGCTTGTCCTTGCTGCGCGGCTGCCCGACGCTGCCGGGATTGATCAGATAATAGGCGTCATCGCGCAGCTTGATGGCTTGCTCGCACGGCAGCGCGACCTCGCCACCGCCGCGAAACTCGTAGACGCCGACCTGATGCGTATGGCCGAACGCGCCGATGCGCGCTCGCGACGGATCGGCGATCAGCGCGCAAAAACTTTGCAGCCGCCGCTCATCGCTGTCGAGGCGCACGGTTGCGCATTCCGTCTGGGGATGCAGCGCGCCATGCACGGCGACGAGGGCGCCCTCGACGTGGGCCTTCAGCGGCAGGCCGGCCAGGAACAAGAGATCGTCCCAAGACAGATGGCGGTGCGTCCACGCAATGGCGCGCGCGGCGGTGGCGGGAAAATTTCTGGTCGGCATGCGCCCGCAGACCGCGAGATCGTGATTGCCGGCGACGCACAGCGCATTCGACGCGCGGATAAGCGCGATGCATTCGGCCGGATTGGCATTGTAGCCGACAATATCGCCGAGGCAGACGATGCGGTCGACGCCGCGCGCATCGACGTCGGCGAGCGTCGCCTGCAGCGCCTCCAGGTTGGCGTGGATGTCGGAAACGAGCGCCAGCTTCACGACCCGCTCCAGTCCGATTTATCCGCCGCCGCGGCAAAGCGTCGGCCGAGCAAGCGCCGCAGCATCGCGCGCGCAAGCGGCAGCGGATCGTCCCACGACAGGCTCGATTTGGCCTCGCAGCGCCAGGTCCACATGAGCCAGTCGGCGATCGGCATGCCCATGGCGCGGGCGGCGGGAAAATCGTTCCAGGCGCGACACCAGCGTACCCCCGGCCGCGGCGCTTGAATTGGCGGCCGCGGCGTTGCGGTCAGATCGGCATAGACCAGCGCCGGAATGTTGAGCCCGGCGAGCGCCGCCGCATGATGCCAGAGCGTAAACCGCGGATTGATCTCCAACAGGTGCAGGGCGCCCGCGGCGTCGCGTTTGAAATCGAACTTGGCGACGCCGCTCAGTCCGAGCCGCTCGGCGATGGCGCGGCCCTGGCGGCGCACGTCGGCGGCGTCGGTGATCTCGAGCGCCGTGGTGTGGCCGAAGGCCGGCGGCCAGGTGCGAATCTTGCGGCCGGTGAATTCGGCGGCGACGCTGCCGCCGCGATCGACATAACAATGATAGCTTTCGATTTGCGCCTCGGCGCCCGGGATCAGCTGCTGCGCAAGA
>JASHWN010000621.1 GCA_030044035.1 Xanthobacteraceae bacterium | reverse complement strand
CATCGCCACCACGCTGATCGCGCAGGTGTTCTATGTCTGGGTCAGCGTGTTCAACCTGTTCGCGGTCGCGGTGTTCTGGTCGTTCATGGCCGACCTGTTCACCGCCGACCAGGGCAAACGGCTGTTCGGCTTCATCGGCGCCGGCGGCACCGCCGGCGCGCTGCTCGGCCCGGTAATCACAATCGGACTCTCCGTGCCCATCGGTCCCGTCAATCTATTGCTCGCGGCGATCGTCTTGTTGGAAGCGGCGGTATTCTGCGTCTATCGCCTGGAACGCGCCGCAATCCCGCACCAAGCCCAGCACGCCGAGCCGCAAGCGCGCATCGGCGGCGGCGCCTTCGCGGCGCTGCCCGAGCTCGTGCGCTCGCCCTATCTGCTCGGCATCGCCGTCTGGATCAGCCTGCAGTCGTTTTGCGCCACCATTCTCTATTTCCAGCAAATTCATCTGGTTGCGGCCGGCGTGCACGGCGCCGGCGCGCAGACCCGCATCTTCGCCGACATCGATCTGGCGGTGAACCTGCTCACGCTTGCGACACAGCTGGTCGCCACCGGCCAGGTGCTCAAGCGCTTCGGCACCGGCGCAACCGCCGCGGCGCTGCCGGCGATCTACGTCGTCGGCTTTTTGGCGATTTTTTTCGTGCCCACGCTTGCTATGGTGATGACCGTGCAGGTGGCGCAGCGCTGGCTGCATTTCGCGCTGGCTCAGCCGGCCCGCCAGGTGTTCTATACGGTGCTCGGCCGCGCGGAGAAGTACAAGGCCAAGAACCTGATCGACGTCGTCATCTATCGCGGCTCCGATGCACTCTATGGCTGGGTCTACGATAGCCTGCAGGTGCTCGGACTAAAGCTCGGCAGCATTGCGCTGGTCGCCTGCCCGGTTGCGGCGGTTTGGTTCGTGGTGTCGGCAGCGCTCGGCCGGGCGCAGGAGCAGCGCGCCAAGCTGAACGCCGCAACGGCGGCAGCGAACGCAGACGCGCTGGCGACGATCGCGCGCCTGGAGGCTTTGGCCGAGAAGGCCTACGACGAGATGTACGAGACGCGGTCTCCGTTCGGCTGCTATTCCGAGATGAAGGACTGCTTTGCCGATGCCATCGGTGTTGCCGAGCGGGCCGGACTGGAGGCCGAGGCTAAGCGGCTCACCGCCAGGCTCGAACATTGCCGCGCCGTTTATCGCAGCCAATTTACCTGATCGCGGCTCACGCCAAATCGCGCACCCGAAGTCCTAGAGCGACGCGATGAATTGCACCATGCGCCGGCGCTGGTCGGGATCGGGCAGCGCGCCGCGCATGGCGCCGAGATTGTCCAGCATGTGCGACGGATCGGCGGTGCCGGGAATGACCGCCGTGACCCGCGGATCGGCCAGCAAAAATTTGAGAAAGAATTGCGCCCAGCTGCCGGCAAAGTTTTGCGCCCAATCCGGCACCGCTTTGCCGCGCACGGCGCGGAATAGCCGGCCGCGGCCGAACGGCATCGCGGTGAGCACGGCGGCCTTCACCTCGGCGGCAAGCGGCAGGATGCGCTTTTCCACCTCGCGGTTGTCCAGCGAATAGTCGATCTGCACGAAGTCGGGTTTTTCGCGACCGAGCACCGCTTCGACGGCGGCAAAATCGCCGTGAAAGGTCGAGGTGATGCCGGCGTAGCGGCACACGCCTTGCGCCTTCCATTCGTTGAATTGCGTGAGCGATTGCCGCGGCGCGCTGACATTGTGGAGCTGCAGCAGATCGACTTTTTGCGTCCGCAAGCGCGCCAGCGATTGCCGCAGCTCCGCCGCATCGGGCGCTTCGAGCTTGGTGGCGATGAAAAAATTCTGCCGGCCGCCGGCAGCTCCGAGCACGGCGCCGATGACGCTCTCGGCGTCGCCGTAGGTTGAAGCGGTGTCGATCAGCCGGCCGCCGTTGGCGGCCAATACCTTGATCACCGCTTCCGCCTTGGCGCGCGTCTGCGCGTCGTCGTCATCGAACACTTCCGCGGTGCCCAGCCCGACCGCCGGCAGCTTTTCGCCGGATTTGGGAATCGCGCGCGTGATGAGCGGCGCCATGGTTTGGGCGATCGCCTGCGGCGTGAGTGCCGCGGCGGCGCCGCTTGCAGACAGCATTGCGAATTGGCGCCGGGTCAGTCGAGCCATGGTCTCACTCCGCCGCCGCCGGCTTGCTCCATCCCGGGCGACCCCGGTGCGGCAACACGCCCCATGATTGACGCCGATTCTTGCGCAAACTCAAGTCCATCCCCGGGCTAACAGGATTTTGGCCTAGCCAAGGCGGCGGCCTTCCTGCACACTCAAACCGGGGCTGGTGCCGAGTATGATCTTCTCGTTCGACCTTCTCATCAATGCCATCGTTTCTGGTATCTTGATCGGCGGCTTTTACGCGGCGGTGACCTGCGGGGTGTCGCTGTCGTTCGGCATTCTCGACATCGTCAATATCGCCCAGCCGGCCTTCATCATTCTCGGCTCCTACATCGCCTACATGCTCAATAGCAGCTTAGGCGTCGATCCGATCCTGATCAGCATCATCGTGCTTCCGGCGTTCTACCTGCTGGGCGCGCTGATCTATCAGATCTACTACTTGGCGTTCGAACGGCGCGGCCAGGAATCGCTGCGCGGGCTGGCCTTCTTCTTCGGCCTTCTGTTCATCACCGAAGTGACGCTGGTGCTCTATTTCGGCGTCGATTACCGCTACGTGCAGGCGAGCTATATCGGCCCGACCTGGCATTTCGGCTTTGTCGACGTGCCGCTGCGCATCCTGGTGCCGTGCCTGGTCTCGCTGCTCCTGATCGCGGTGTTGCAGCTGCTGCTGACGCGCAGCTTCATCGGCCGCGCCATCATGGCGGTGGCGCAGGACCAGCTGGCGTTGCGGCTGATGGCGGTCGACCCGGTGCGCATCAAGCGCATCGCCTTCGGCATCTCGATCGCAACGGCGTCGCTCGCCGGCGCCTTTCTGATCATCATTCAGCCGGTGGAGCCGTCGGTCGGCCGCGAATATATCGGCCGCGTCTTCGCCATCTGCGTGCTCGGCGGCATGGGCAGCCTGCCCGGCACGGTGATCGCCGCCATGCTGATCGGCATCGTCGAGAGCCTGACCGCGACCTTCTACGGCCCGTCCTGGGCACCCGCCGTGTCGTTCGGTTTTCTGCTTCTGACGCTGGCGGTGCGGCCGGCCGGCCTGTTGGGACGGTGAGCGTGCGCTCGATTCCCTTTCTCTTGCTCTCGCTCGCCATTGGCGCCGCCGCATTCGCCGGCGCGATGCAGC
>JASHWN010000620.1 GCA_030044035.1 Xanthobacteraceae bacterium | reverse complement strand
ACGTCTTCTTCGACATCACCTTCGCGCCGCTGATCCAGAAGCTGCGGCCGCATTGCCCCGGCGTCAAAGGCTGGGTGGCGATGACCGACCGCGCGCATATGCCGAAGGATCTGCCGGAGGCGCTCTGCTACGAGGAGCTGGTGGCGGCGGAGAGCGACGATTTCGAATGGCCGGCGCTCGACGAAGGGGCCGCCTCGTCGCTGTGCTACACCTCGGGCACCACCGGCAATCCCAAGGGCGTGCTCTATTCGCACCGCTCCAACGTGCTGCACTCGATGATCGCGGCGCAGCCTGACGCCATGGGCGTGTCGTCGCGCGACGTCATCTTGCCGGTGGTGCCGATGTTCCATGCCAATTGCTGGGGCTTGGCGCTGACCTCGCCGATGGTCGGCGCCGCGATGGTCATGCCCGGCGCCAAGCTCGACGGCGCCTCGATCTACGAGCTCCTCGACCGCGAGCGCATCACCTTCACGGCGGCGGTGCCGACCGTGTGGCTCATGCTGCTGCAATATCTCGAGGAGAACGATCTCAAGCTGCCGTATCTGCGCAAAGTCGTGATCGGCGGCTCGGCCTGCCCGCGCGCCATGATCCAGAAATTCCAGGACGTTTACAACGTCGAGGTCTGCCACGCCTGGGGCATGACCGAGATGAGCCCGCTCGGCACGCTCGGCTCGATCAAGCCGGAATACGCCGCCCTGACCGGCGAAGCCAAGCTCGACGTACAGGTCAAGCAAGGCCATGCGCCGTTCGGCGTCGACATGAAGATCGCCGACGATGCCGGCCGCGAACTGCCGCGCGACGGCAAAACCTTCGGCCGGCTCAAGGTGCGCGGGCCGGCCGTGGCGCGCGCCTATTTCAAGGAAGGCGGCAGTGTCATCGATGACGACGGCTTCTTCGACACCGGTGATGTCGCCACGCTCGACCCGCACGGCTACATGCAGATCACCGACCGCTCCAAGGACGTGATCAAATCCGGCGGCGAATGGATTTCCTCGATCGACCTGGAAAACCTCGCGGTCGGCCATCCCAAGGTTGCCGAGGCCGCGGTCATCGGCGTGCGGCACCCGAAATGGGGCGAGCGGCCGCTCCTGGTCGTCGTGCTCAAGGAGGGGCAATCCGCCGGCAAGGCCGAGCTGCTCGCCTTCCTCGACGGCAAAGTCGCCAAATGGTGGATGCCCGACGACGTCGCGTTCGTGACAGAAATCCCGCACACCGCGACCGGCAAGATTCAAAAGACGGCGTTGCGCGACCGCTTCAAAGATTACGAGTTGCCAATAGCCGCCGCTTAAATGCCGCCGAGAAACTCCGAATCGGCCGTGTAGTTCCGTCCCGCGTCGCGCATATCAGGATTCTGCTCCGCGCATAGGAGTGGAACACGGTAGCCGTTTTCTTCGCAAAATCAATTAGTTGCCTACCGCCAAACATCCGACACACGTGTGAATTGCCGTTAGGGTCATGCTGCGCCGCACAATGAACACATTCGGCAGCTGTTAGCGCGCACGGCTCAAGTCAACGAGCCGTATTCACACCCCCCATCAACAACTGAGTAGGTCAATCATGGCAGGTTTCAGCCTGGCAAAACTCGCGTATGCTTCAACAATTCTTGCTTTAATTATTGCTATACCAATGACTGCTTCAGCACAGACCGGAATAGCCTCGGTATACTCGGGCGGCCGCACCGCCGACGGCGAACACGCCAGCCCGGGGGGCCTTACCGCCGCCCATCGCTCGCTGCCGTTCGGCACCCTGGTGCGGGTCACCAACGAGAGCACCGGCCGCTCCGTGGTGGTGCGCATCAACGATCGCGGGCCGTTCGTGCGCGGCCGCATCATCGACCTCATGCCTGCAGCCGCCCGTGCGATCGGTTTTTCGGGCTTGGCGCATGTGAATGTCACCGTCGTCGGGCACAGCGGCGAAAGGATGCACCACCACGCGGCCTGAACGCAGTCGCTCATTTCAAGGATCGTGAAGCGGGAGGCCTCGAGCCTCCCGCTTTTTTGAGGGCCTGCGCCTGATCCGGAATTTCGCCGGCTAGAGCATGATGATTTTAGGTCGATCCACACGCTCGTCATTGCGAGCGAAGCGAAGCAATCCAGTGCAGCGGCGCCGTTCTGGATTGCATCGTCGCTGCGCTCCTCGCAATGACGGTGCTCTGAAATCGACTTAATTTCGTCCCGCTCTAAAACTCGGCCACGGCGCCGAGCAGGCGCTCGATGTCCTCCGGCCGCGACAGCCGGTGGTCGCCGTCCTTGACCAGCGTCAGGACGACGTCGTCGCAGGCGAGCCGCGACGTCAGCTCCACCGCGTGCTGCCACGGCACGTCGGGGTCTTCGACGCCTTGGAGGATACGGACCGGACACCCGGTTTCGATCATGCCGCCGAGCAAGAGATGGCCGCGGCCCTCCTCGATCAGACGTCGGGTGACGAGATACGGCTCCTCGGAATAGGCCGACGGCCGCGTCCAAACGCCTTTCTCGGCCAACTCGTTCTTGATGGCCGGCGTGAAGCGCTTCCACATCAGTTCTTCGGTGAAGTCGATGGCCGGCGCGATCAGGACCAGGCCGGCGACCGAAGCCGGCACCGTCCGCACTTTCTCGCCAGCTTGCGACGGCGGTTCGCTTGCGGCGCGCCCTCGCAATGCCCGCACCAGCAGCAGCGCCAGCCAGCCGCCCATCGACGATCCGACCAGAACCTGCGGGCCGCGGCAGCAGGCGTCGAACACCGCAAGGCTGTCTTCGAGCCAGCGCCCGATGGTGCCGTCGGTGAACTCACCCCCGGATTCGCCGTGCCCCGAATAATCGAAGCGAACGCAGGCGCGCCCCTGCGCCTCGGCCCAGCGCGCCAGCGCTTCGGCCTTGATGCCTTTCATGTCGGATTTGTAGCCGGACAGCCAGAATAGCCCGGGCAAGGCACCGTCGCGCTGCCGCACAGCGATCGCACGGCGCTCGGTAGTTTCACCAATTTGCAGGAATTTCAGGCTGTTATCCGTCATCGGTACATTCCGCTGGCGGCAGCGGCATGATCTCGAGCACGGCGGTCGATCCGCACCTCCTCGATGTCAATCGCGCTGCCGGCGTTGCGAGAATGCACCATAAATTACACCGGCGCGCGGCGCACGAAAGGTGCAATCAGCGTTGACTTATGGCCGGAAACTACCGATGTTTTCCGGTTGCTGGTCGAATCCCGCGGATGCATGCGTGGTCCGCCCCGGAGCGACCGGCTTGTTGCAACGACCATAGGAGATACAGCCCATTCGTCGCCCGATCAGAAGCGTGCAGCCCGCTCCCAAGGAGGGGCCGCGCATTAACGAGGAGATCCGCGTCCGCGAGGTCCAACTCATCGACAAAGACGGCGCCAACAAGGGCGTCACCGATATTGCAGCCGCACTGGCCATGGCGCAGGAGGCCGGTCTCGATCTGGTCGAGATCGCGCCCAATTCGTCGCCGCCGGTCTGCAAAATTCTCGATTACGGCAAGTACAAGTATCAGGCGCAGAAAAAGGCCGCCGAAGCGCGCAAGAAGCAGAAAGTCGTCGAGATCAAAGAGATCAAGCTGCGGCCGATGATCGACGATCACGATTACGACGTGAAGATGCGCTCGATGCAGCGCTTCTTCGAGGAGGGCGACAAGGTCAAGGTAACCTTGCGCTTCCGCGGCCGCGAAATGGCGCACCAGGAGCTCGGCTACAAGCTGCTCGACCGCGTCAAGGGCGACACCTCGAAGCTTGCCAAGATCGAGCAGGAACCGCGCTTCGAAGGCCGCCAGGTCGTCATGGTGCTGGCGCCGCGCTGAAGCGGCGTCGGATTTGCCTTCACCCGCCGCCTCTGCCATAAGGCGGGCCTCCCGCCGCCCGGCTGAATAGGGCTGCCGTGGCGGCGGCGACGTGCTCACGCACAATCAGCTCATGACGAGCACCGCGGCGAAAAACCTCCTTCGCCCGTCCCGAGAGCCGGGATGGCGCGATAAAGGGCTGCCGGCAAAGGAGAGCCAAATG
>JASHWN010000619.1 GCA_030044035.1 Xanthobacteraceae bacterium | reverse complement strand
CCGCTTGGGGAGGCAGCAATGAGCGCTGGCGACGCGACGCCGTTCATCGCGGCGCGTGATTTCCTGGTCCGGCATCGCACCGACTATGCCACGGCCTATCGCGATTTCGCTTGGCCGAAGCTCGATCGCTTCAATTGGGCCCTCGACTACTTCGACGTGATGGCGCGCGGCAACGATGAGCCGGCGCTCTGGCTGGTCGATGAGGATGCCGGCGAGATCAAGCTGTCGTTCGCCCAATTGAGCGAGCGCTCGGACCGCGTCGCCAATGCGTTTCGCCGCCTCGGCCTAAAGCGCGGCGACCGCATCCTGCTCATGCTCGGCAACGTCGTTCCGCTTTGGGAATCCATGCTGGCGGCGATGAAGCTTGGCGCCGTGATTGTGCCGGCGACGACGCTGTTGACGCGCAACGATTTGGCCGACCGGTTTGCGCGAGGCCGGGTGCGGCACGTCATTGCCGGCAGCGATGCGGCGGCGAAGTTCGGCGATCTGCCGGGCGATTACACGCGCATCGCGGTCGGCAAGGCGGTGTCGGGCTGGCTGTCTTACGAGGACTGCTATGCCGAGCCCGCAGAATTCGTCCCGCAAGGCGAAACCCGCGCCGATGATCCGCTGCTGCTCTATTTCACGTCCGGCACGACGGCGACACCGAAGCTCGTGCTGCACTCGCATCAGTCCTATCCGGTCGGGCATCTGTCGACGATCTACTGGCTTGGTCTGCGGCCCGGCGATGTGCACCTGAACATTTCCTCGCCGGGCTGGGCCAAGCATGCCTGGAGCTGCTTCTTCTCGCCATGGAGCGCCCAGGCGACGATCTTCATCGTCAACCAGCGCCGCTTCAACGCGCGCGGCCTGCTCGACGCCATCGTGCGCTGCGGCGTCACCACGTTCTGCGCGCCGCCGACGGTTTGGCGCATGCTGATCCAAGAGGATCTTGCGGCATGGCCGGTCAAGCTGAACGAGCTGATCGGCGCCGGCGAGCCGCTCAATCCCGAGGTGATCGAACGGGTCAAGGCGGCCTGGAATCTGACCATCCGCGATGGTTACGGCCAGACCGAAACGACGGCGCTGGTCGGCAACGCGCCGGGGCAAAAGGTCAAGCCGGGCTCGATGGGCCGGCCCTTGCCGGGCTATCGGGTCGCGCTTCTGGATGCCGCAGGCACGCCGCAGAAGGAAGGCGAGATTTGTTTGATGCTAAAACCGCCACCGACCGGATTGATGCAGGGCTATCAGGGCGACAGCGGCGTTTTGTCGATCGGCGAGACGGTGTACCGCACCGGCGATGTCGCGACCATCGACGACGACGGCTATCTGACTTACGTTGGTCGCGCCGATGACGTGTTCAAATCGTCCGATTACCGCATCAGTCCGTTCGAACTGGAGAGCATGCTGATCGAACATCCGGCAGTGGCCGAAGCCGCCGTCGTGCCGTCGCCCGATCCGATCCGGCTCGCCGTGCCGAAGGCCTATCTTATGCTCGCATCCGGCCACGCACCCGACCGCGCCACCGCGCTGTCGATCTTTCGGCACTGCCGCACGGCGCTGGCGCCGTTCAAGCGCGTGCGCCGGCTGGAATTTGCCGATCTGCCGAAGACCATTTCGGGCAAAATCCGCCGCGTCGAGCTGCGGCGCGCCGAGGCGGCGAACCGGCAAAGCGGCCAGCGCAGCTCGCTCGAATTCTGGGAAGAAGACTTTTCCGACAATGAGTTGGGCACGCAAATCTAACGGGCATCTCGTGGCGGCGCTCGGCAAGCTCCTGCGCACGACGGCGTTCAAGCTGACGCTCGTCTATCTGTTGATCTTCATCCTGTTCGATGCAGCGCTGCTCACCTATCTGGCGCTCAACACCCGCCGCCTGATCACCGAGCAGATCACCAGCACCGTCGAGAGCGAAATCAGGACGCTCTCCGAGCAATATGAGCAGGGCGGGTTGCGGCGGCTGTTCGGGATCGTGCGGGTGCGCTCGCTGCGGCCCGGTTCGAGCCTTTATCTGGTCACCACTCCGAACGGCGAGGGCTTGGCCGGCAACATCAGCGCACTGGAGCCGGGGGTGTTGGAGCAGCCCGGCTGGCATGAAACGACGTATCGCCGGCTCGAGGCACCCGGCGCGCCCGAGGGCGCCGAGCATCGCGCCTTGGTCAACGTCATCCAGCTCGGCGGCTTCCACGTGCTGGTGGGCCGCGACCTTGAGGAACGCGAGCGCCTTTACGGCATTATCGGCAATGCCGGGCGCTGGTCGTTCGCGCTGGTGGTGGTGCTCGGACTGGTCGGCGGATTCTTCGTGAGCCGCCGCGTGCTCAGCCGCATCGACGCCATGACCGGAACGGCGCAAGTCATTATGGCCGGCGACCTTGCCGGCCGGTTGCCGGTCGCCGGCACCGGCGACGAACTCGACCGGCTGGCCGACGCCGTCAACGTCATGCTCGATCGCATCGTTGCGCTGATGCACGGGCTTTCCGAAGTCTCGGACAATATCGCGCACGACCTGAAAACGCCGCTGACGCGGCTGCGCAACCGCTGTGAAGAGGCGCTGCGCGGCTCGACGAGCGAAGGCGATTATCGAGCGGCGCTCGAGAGTACGATCGACGAATCCGACGAACTGATCCGCACCTTCGACGCGCTGTTGATGATCGCGCGGGCCGAATCCGGGCATGCGCGCGACAACATGACGGAATTCGATGCCGCCGAAATCGCCCGCGATGTGGGCGAGCTGTACGAGCCCTTGGCGGAAGAAAAAGGCCTGGCGCTCAAGGTCGACGCTGCTGCGGCGGCACCGGTACGCGGCAATCGCGAGCTGGTAAGCCAGGCGCTCGCCAACCTGGTCGACAACGCCATCAAATACGCCGCGCCGAGCAAATTTTTTAACGGCAACCCCGCCGAGATCGTGGTCAAAGCCGGCAGCGAGGGTGATCGCATCATGCTCAGCGTCGAGGATCGCGGGCCCGGCATTCCCGAAGCCGATCGCGGTCGCGTGGTCGAGCGTTTCGTGCGTCTCGAGCAGAGCCGCTCGGAACCCGGCTCGGGTCTGGGGCTGAGCCTCGCGGCCGCTGTCGCGCGCCTTCACGGCGGCGAACTCAAACTTGAAGACAATCACCCGGGCCTCAAAAGCACCATCGCGCTGCCGCGCGTCGGACCGGTGGGGACTGGATGAGCCGCCCGGCGGTCCGCAAGCGGCCGGCAAAGGCGAAACTGGACGAAGCGGCGCTGGTCCGGCGGCTCTCCTCGGCTACATCCGACGCCGAATTTGGTGCGCCGATAAGCCTGCCGCAGGCATCAGCGGAGGCGTCGCGGCGCGTCGCCGATTGGCTTGCCGGCATTTCGACAAAAGCAGCCGGCAAACAGCTGGCGCGCCTCATCAAAGACCATGCGCAGCTGGCCAGCATCGCCGCAGGCATTGCCGAGAGCGCGCCATACCTGTGGAGGCTGATTAGCGCTGATCCTACGCGCCTGTTGCGCTTGCTCACTGCGGACCCCGATAAACGGATGGTCGCCTTGCTGGCGAGCGCACGCCGCACCGCTAGTGCGGCGCGCACACAAGCTGCGCTGATGCGGATTCTGCGCCAGTTGAAGGCTGAGGCTGCGCTGCTTGTCGCGCTCGCCGATATCGGTGGGGTTTGGCCGGTCGAACGCGTGACCCAGGCACTGACCGAGCTTGCCGATACGACGCTCGGGATTGCAATCGGTTTTCTCCTGCGCGAAGCGGCACGGCGGGGGCATCTCGCGCCTCCCGAGCTTCACCGACCGGAAATCGGCTCCGGCTACGTCGTGCTCGCCATGGGCAAGATGGGCGCCTACGAACTGAATTTCTCCAGCGACATCGATCTCATCGTTCTATTCGAACCTGCCGCCGCGGCACTGCCGTCGCACATCGAGCCGGCGCCTTTCTTCGTGCGGCTGACGCGCGAGCTGGTGAAGCTCATGCAGGAGCGCACCGCGGACGGTTATGTATTTCGCGTCGATCTGCGCCTGCGCCCCGATCCATCTTCGACCCAGATTGCCATCTCGACCGAAGCGGCCTTGGATTACTACGAAGGCCGCGGCCAGAACTGGGAGCGGGCGGCTTTGATCAAGGCGCGCGCTTGCGCCGGCGATGTCGCCGCCGGCGACAAGCTCTTACGCGATCTGTCCCCGTTCGTGTGGCGCAAATACCTCGACTTCGCCGCGGTCGCCGACGTGCACGAGATGAAGCGGCAGATCCATGCCTATCGCGGCCACGGCGAAATCGCGGTCGAAGGCCACAATATCAAGCTTGGCCGCGGCGGCATCCGCGAGATCGAGTTTTTTGTCCAGACTCAGCAGCTGATCGCGGGCGGCCGCCATCAGGAATTGCGCGGCCGCGCCACTGTGGCAATGCTCGCAGCGCTCGCCGCCGGCGGCTGGATCGATGTCGCCACGCGCGACGAGCTGTCGGCGGCATACGATTTTCTGCGCCGCGTCGAGCACCGCCTGCAAATGCGCAACGACGAGCAGACCCATACGCTGCCCGCCGACCCGGTGGCGCTCGAGCAATTCGCGCATTTCCTCGGCTTTGCCGGGCGCGACGCCTTCGCCGCACATCTCGTGGCGCAGTTGCGCACGGTCGAGCGCCACTATGTCCGCCTGTTCGAGCGTGAACCCGCTTTCCTCGCGCAACAGCAGCAGCTGTCGTTCGCGACGGCCGAGCGCGAACGCGAGACGCTGGATCGGCTGGCCGAGCTCGGCTTCCGGCAGCCGCCGCAAGTCGCCGAGGCGGTGGCGCGCTGGCGCACGACGCTCTATCCCGCTTTGCGCGGCGAGCAGGCGCGCAACAACCTGATCGAGCTTCTGCCGTTGATCATCGACCAGGTCGCGCGCGCCGAAAATCCGGATTTCGCCTTTGCCGCGTTCGATCGCTTTGTCGCGGCGCTGCGCGCCGGCGGTCGATTCCTGTCGCTGTTGCGGCAGAACCCGCAAATGGTGGCGTTC
>JASHWN010000618.1 GCA_030044035.1 Xanthobacteraceae bacterium | reverse complement strand
CAAGCCGTCATCGTCGACGCCGGTGCCGCGCCCGGCCCAGCGCGCGCCGCCGCCACCGAACAAAGCCGCGGCCAGCGCCGCCGCCGCCGTGGTGTTGCCGATGCCCATCTCGCCGAGGCAGACCAGATCGCAGCCCGGCGCCACCGCCTCGTAGCCAGCGCGCGCCGCTGCGATGAACTCTTGTTCGCTCAGCGCCGGCGCGGCAGTGAAATCGGCGGTCGGCCGCTCCAGTGCGAGCGGCAATACGCAGAGCCGCGCGCCGGCGCTGCGCGCCAGCTGATTGATGGCGGCGCCGCCTTGTGAAAAATTCGCCACCATCTGCGCCGTCACCTCGGCCGGATAAGCGGAGACGTCCTGCCCTGCCACGCCGTGATTGCCGGCGAAGATCAAAATATCGACCCGGTCGAGGCGCGGCGGCGCATGGCCCTGCCAGTGCGCCAGCCAGCCGACCAGCGCTTCGAGCCGGCCGAGGCTGTTCGGCGGCTTGGTCAACGTCGCCTCGCGCGCCGCGACCGCGGCGCTCGCCGCCGGATGGCCGCCCGGCAGGTCGCGACAGAGCGCGCGCAATTCGGCAATCGAGGTAAAATCCGGCATGACGGAAAGGCCTTCTGCGGCGGCGGACGTAGCGGGAAGTTTTACCAAAGCGCCGGTCGTGCCGCCACAAAGGATCGCTGGAACCACATGCGATGATCACGTTCGATGAAGCTTGGCTGAAACAGCGCACCGACGAGCTGAAGGCGGCCATCTTGTTTCTCACCCGGCTGCGCTACGGGCCGGCGGAGCCGGTCGACGGCGCAGCGATTGCGCGCGCGGCGTGGGCGTTTCCGATCGCCGGCATCATCGTCGCGGCGATCGCCGCGCTGGTCTATTGGCTCGCGCATCGCCTCGGCCTGCCGCCGTTGCCGTGCGCGGCACTGAGCGTCGCCGCCACCATGCTGGTCACCGGCGCCCTGCACGAGGACGGCCTCGCCGACATGGTCGACGGCTTTGGCGGCGGCCGCAGCCGCGAGCAAAAACTCGACATCATGCGCGACAGCCGCACCGGCGCCTACGGCGTCTGCGCGCTGGTGCTCGCGATCATTCTGCGGGTCGGCGCGCTGGCGAGCCTCGCCACGCCGGCTTTGGTGGTGCCGGCCTTGTTTGCCGCCCATGGCGCGGCGCGCGCCGTGCTGCCAGCTTTCATGGTCTTCGTGCCGCCGGCACGGTCGAGCGGGCTGTCGGCCGCGGCCGGCCAGCCGCCGCGCGACAGCGCCGGCGCCGCCGCCGTGCTCGGCATCGTCATCCTCGGCCTGTGCCTCGGCTTCGGTCTCGGGCTTGCGGCGCTCATCGCGCTCGCGGTCACGGCCGCGCTCATCGCCTGGCTGAGCCTGACGCGGATCGACGGCCAGACCGGCGACGTTTTGGGCGCGGTCGAGCAGGTCGGCGAGATTGTCGTGCTGCTGGTCGCGCTGCTCTAAAAAGTCGTCCCTCATCCTGAGGCGGCCGCGAAGCGGCCCTCGAAGGATGCGGCCGAGGCGCCCGGGCTGTCGCCCTTCGAGGCTCGCTTCGCTCACACCTCAGGGTGACGGGAAACAATTTTTGCGCTGCACAAATTTTTTGCAGTCTGCGCTGCAGGCAAGCAGGCGGTAGGCTAAATCCTATCGCCTAATCCTTTGTTTTCTTTGGCATTTGTGGTGCGGCGCCGGTGGCACGAAGCTTGAATTGCAGCTCGTGCCGGAGCCATGACCCACAACCCGCCGCCGCCGAAAATCGCGCTGTTGCCCGAGAGCGCGCCGTTCACGCCCGAGCAGCGCGCCTGGCTCGACGGCTTCTTCATCGCCGCGCTCGGCCTTGCCGATGCGGGGGTCACCGCGCTCCCGCCGCAGGACGGCACCGCGCTGATGGCCGACGTCGCGGCGGCGGAGGCGGACGACGGCGCGCCGTGGCACGACCAGACGCTGCCGCTTGACGAGCGGCTGAAGCTTGCCGAAGGCCGGCCGCTGCGCCGGCGCATGATGGCGGCGATGGGCCAGCAGGATTGCGGCCAGTGCGGCTACAATTGTCAGGATTACGCTGACGCGCTCGCCGCCGGCAAGGAAACCAAGCTCAACCTCTGCGTCCCCGGCGGCAAGGAAACGCTGCGCACGCTGAAGGTGCTGCACGGCGAGCTGGACGCCAAGCCGGCAGCGCCCAGTCTCGTTCCCGCCGCGCCGGAGCCGTCGCCGACTGCGCCGGCCGCCGGCGCCGGCCGTTCGCGCGACGCGCCGGTCGAAGCCGTGTTTGTCTCGCGCACGCGGCTCAACAAGCCCGGCTCAGGCAAACAAACCTGGCACATCGAGCTCGACATTGCCGAGGCCGGCCTCGATTACGTGGTCGGCGATTGCCTGGGCATTTTCCCGACCAACGATCCGGCGCTGGTCGAGGCCGTCATCAAGGCGCTCGGCGTGCCGAGCGAGCTGCCGATCGGCGGCCGGCCCTTGCGCGAGCTGCTCACCGACAGCGTGTCGCTCGGCGTCGCGCCGGATGCGCTGTTTCAGCTTTACTCCTACGTCACCGGCGGCGAGCGGCGGCAGAAGGCGAAGGCGCTCGCCTCCGGCGACGATCCCGACGGCGACGCCAAAAATCTCGACGTGCTCGCCGCGATCGAAAAATTCGCCGGCGTGCGGCCCGATCCGGAGGCCGTCACCGAAGTGCTCGAGCCGCTGCAACCGCGGCTGTTTTCCATCGCCTCGTCGCCGAAGAGCGGCGCCGGCCGCATCGCGCTCACCGTCGATACGGTGCGCTACCCGGTCGGCAAGCGCCTGCGGCTCGGCGTCGCCTCGACCTTCTTGGCCGAGCGCGCCGCGCCGGGCCAGCGCGTCAAGGCCTATGTGCAGCGCGCCCAGCATTTCGGCCTGCCGGCCGATCCGGCAACGCCGATCATCATGATCGGCCCCGGCACCGGGGTGGCGCCGTTCCGCGCCTTCCTGCACGAGCGCATGGCGACGAAAGCGCCGGGCCGCAACTGGCTGTTCTTCGGCCACCAGCACCGCGATTACGATTTCTTCTACGAGGACGAGTTCGCCGGCCTGCGCGCCGCGCGTGTGCTCACCCGGCTGTCGCTCGCCTGGTCGCGCGACGACGCGCAAAAATTCTACGTGCAGGACCGCATGCGCGAAGTCGGCCGCGATCTGTGGGCCTGGCTCGCCGAAGGCGCCTACGTCTATGTCTGCGGCGACGCCAAGCACATGGCCAAGGACGTCGAGCGCACGCTGGTCGACATCGTGGCGCAATTCGGCGTGCGCTCGACCGCCGAGGCCATCGCCTTCGTCGGCGAGCTGAAGAAGCGCGGGCGCTATCAGCAGGACGTTTATTAGGACGGGTCTTCCATGATCCGGCTCGATGTCGCTTCGGTCCAAAAGCGACCGAATTATTGCGAAAAGAACGAGATCGCCGACGGAGGCGACCTCGTCATTGCCTGTCCGGCGCTTTACCCTCGATCAACCGATCGCGCCGCTCAGGATCGGACCGAATGGAACGTAGCGCTCGCCGTCGAAACGCCGCAGCTGGGCCTGCCTGATCGGCGCGAAATTGGTCGGGCTGGTATTGATCGTGATGCCGGGCAACAGCATCGGCAGTTCGAGATGTTGCAGGTTGGCCGCCTGCCTCATGACGTTCTCGCGGGTCAGCTCGTCGCCGCACTGTTTCAGCATCTGAACGGTTGTCGCGCCGATCGAAGGGCCGTAGACGTTCTGGTTATCGGTCTTGTCGCCGCGCGGGTCATACTTGTCCATGAAAGCGACCCACGATTTGTAGCCCGCATCGGTTTGCCATTGCGGGTCGGTCGGATCCTTGAGCGAACTGTCACTGATGATACCCTTGGCGTTCTCAAAGCCGGCCGGTTTCAACGTCGCGGCGACCGACGAAGCGATGCCATTCAAAATGTGCAGCGGCTTCCATCCGATTTCAGCCGTCTTCCGGATCGCCATGGCGCCGAATTTGGGAATCGCGATGGTGACGAGGACATCGCAGCCTGCTGCCGCCATCTGAATGATCTGCGAGTCGACGGTCGGGTCGGTCGTTTCGTAGGACGTCTTGAGCTTGATCAATGCGGCCGCCTTGTCGCCAAGCCCGTCCTCCAGCCCCTTGAGATAGTCCTTGCCGAAATCGTCGTTCTGATAGAGCACGCCGATCTTGGCATCGGGCTTGTTGTTCAGGATATAGGTGGCGTAGATGCGGCCCTCGGCCTGGTAGCTGATGAAAAAGCCCATGGTCCAGGGATGGCCCTTCGGGTCGTCCCATTTGGTGGCGCCGGTGCCGGGGAACAATTGCGGCACCTTTTTCTCGTTCATGTAGTCCCAGACCGCGGTGTTGGTCGGGGTGCCGACCGATCCAACGATACACAGAACTTGGTCGCTCTCGACCAGCTTGCGCGTCATCTCGACCGTCTTGGGCGGCGAATAGCCGTCGTCGTAGGAAATGAAGGTGATCCTGCGCCCGTTCACGCCGCCCTGATCGTTGATCATCTTGAAATAGGCGGCGAGCGATAGCGGAATGGGGCTGGCGTTCGAGAGCGGGCCGCTATAGGGACCGGTGTCGCCGATCTTGATCTCGCTGTCGGTGACCCCGGGGCCGTACTGCTTGGCGGCTCGCGCCCGGCGGGCGACCAATAGCGGGCTGCCAAGGGCCAGCGCCGCCGGGGCGGCGCGGAGAATCGCGCGACGCGTGACAAGACCGACGGAGCCGCGGAGAACGGAACGCTTGCTGAGCCTGCTCATTTAACCCTCCCTGGCCCCCTTGTGTTGTCAAACGATCATGGCCGGGGGCGTTTTAGCTGAGAATGTCAGGTGCGCTGCTTGCCTCCATTGCAAATAACGGCCGCCGCCCGGGGAGCGGCAGGTCAATTTGGCAATGTGAAGCGAACTTATAGGGACGGCAAAAAAGATAACCGTCTCCTGAGCGATTCGGCCTGCCGACGGCGGCCACCAATGCCCCACGCGATGAACGAGGGATTTCGGCACATCCCCGCTTAAAAGGGCACTTCCCAGATGGCCGCAGCAGGCTATCTCCGATTGCCTCGCGTGGCAACAACGGGCGACGTTGTGTCGCTGACGGCCGGTGCTCTGTGGTGGAATGGGCGCCGCCGCAATGCAGGAAACGTGGCCCGCCGATGAACGCGATGGGTCAAACGCGTCGCCTGCGACAGCGGGCTGACCCTCGCGAACCTCTGCTGCGCCCCGAAGGCGACATTTTGGCTCGCAAAATCGAGCGCCGTTGCGAGCGACGGCGCGATGCGATCACTTTATTTGGTCGGTGAGCTCCACCAAACACCGCATCAGCGCGCCGTCGGGGTCGGCGAGCTGTTCGAGGATGGAATAATGGTCGTGGCCGGCGAGCGGCAGCTGTTGCGTCGGCAGTTTTGCCACACGCCGGGCCGCCGCATAGTCGCGGGACTGGCGCTGCATTTCCGGCAGCTCGCCGGTGCCGAACGCGACGACGAGCGGCGGCGATGCGGCGGGCAGGATGCGGATCGGGCTCAAGGCGAGCTGCTCGTCGGGCGTCAGCTTCAGCTTGTCGTTGACGTAGTTGAGCCGGCATGGCTCGAGCTCGTAAAGGCCGCTGATGGCAAGGCCCGCATCGGCGTCGGCGAGCGCCATGGCGGTGAGGTGCGCGCCCGCCGACCAGCCGCACAGAACGAATTTGCCGGACGCAACGCCGAGTGCCGCACCTTTGGCGCGCAGCCAGCGCAAAGCCGCGCGCGCTTCGCCGACAATCTCGGTCAAGCTCGCGTCGGGCGCCAGCGTGTAGCCGATCAGCGCCGCGTCGAAGCCGTGGGCCAGCGGCCCCTCGGCCATGCAGGCAAAGACCTCTTTGGAGTTGCGCTGCCAATAGCCGCCATGGATGAAGGCAAACAGCGGCGCGCGGCTGCGTCCGCACGGCACGATGTCGATCTTGTTGCGCGGCCGCGGCCCGTAGGCGAGATCGAGCAGCGCACCGCGCCGCGCCCGCGTTGCGGCGCCGCGCGCGGTCCACTCGGCGAGCTTCTGCTCGCTGTTCTTGACCGCCGCGCCGTTGTTGTAGGCGGCGTCGAGTTCGCTGCGCGTCATGCCGCGATAAACGATCGGATCCATGCCACTATCTGTCTTAAGCAGTAGCCTATCTTCCTCACCCTGATGTGCTCGGCGCGAAGCGTCGAGCCTCGAAGGGCGACGTCCGAGGCGCACCGAAATCGGGCTTGCCCGATTTCGGCATGTTTATTGTCCAGATCGGCTATAGCCGATCTGGATGGCCGGCATCCTTCGAGGGCCGCTTCGCGGCCGCCTCAGGATGACGGTTAACATAAATATCACGCCGCCTTGCGGGCGTGGTGGCTGTGCAGCTGCTGCGAAAGCTCGCGGCGCAGCTCGTTGAATTCCGGCGCCACCACGCTGCGCGGCCGTGGCAGCGGCACGGTCACTTCGCTTTCGATGCGCCCGGGCCCCGGCGACATGACCACGATGCGGTCGGCCAAAAACACCGCCTCCTCGATCGAATGGGTGACGAACAGCACGGTGAGCCCGGTGCGCTGCCAGATGTCGAGCAGCTCGTCCTGCAGGCGCTCCCGCGTCATGGCGTCGAGCGCGCCGAACGGCTCGTCCATCAGCAGGAGCTCGGCGTCGTTGGCGAGCACGCGCGCGATGGCGACGCGCTGCTTCATGCCGCCGGACAATTGATGCGGATAGGCATCGGCGAAGCGCTGCAGGCCGACCAGCGCGATGAAGCGCTCGACGGTGTCCTTGACTTCGCCCGCCGGCCGGCCGCGCGCCAGCGGGCCGAAGCCGATATTGCCGCGCACCGTGAGCCACGGAAACAGCGCGTAGTCCTGAAACACCATGCCGCGCTCGGGCCCGGGCCCGGCGATCGGCGTGCTCCACATCAGCGCCTGGCCGCGGGTCGGCGTCTCGAAGCCGGCAACGATGCGCAGCAATGTCGACTTGCCGCAGCCGGAGGCGCCTAACAGACAAACGAACTCGCCCTTGCGCACGCGCAAATGCGCGTCGCGCAGCGCATCGATGCGGCGGCCCTGCAGCGCGAATTGCTTCGAGACGCCGCGCAGCACGAGAATCGGATCGGCGGCTTTAAGCAAAGTTCGGACTCCAGCGCAGCAGCCGGTGGCCGATGAGCAGCACCACGCGGTCGGAAATAAAGCCGGCGATGCCGATCACCGCCATGCCGCAGATCACGATCTCGGTGCGCGAGAGTTGCCGCGCCTCCATGATGATGGCGCCGAGCCCGGTCGGCACGCCGGTCATCTCGCCAACCACGATCACCACCCAGGCAAAGCCGAGACCGAGCCGCAGGCCGGTGAAGATCGCCGGCAGGCTCGCCGGCAGCACCACCTTGTAGAACTGCGCGGTGCCCTGGCAGCCGAGCATGCTTGCCGCCTCGAACAGCCGCGGGTCGACCGAGCGCACGCCGAAAATCGTGTTGATGAGGATCGGATAGAACGCGCCGAGGCAGACCAGAAAGAACGCCGAGCGCGGGCCGAGGCCGAAAATGATCATCGACAGCGGCAACCAGGCGGTGACCGGAATCGGGCGCAGCACCTGCAAGGTCGGATCAAAGAGCCGCCGCACCAGCGGAATGCGGCCGATCATCAAGCCGAGCGGCAGCGCCACCGCCGCCGCGATGGCGAAGCCGCCATAGACGCGGCTCAGCGACGCCGACAGATGGACGAGCAGCGTGCGGCTATAGGCATCGTCATTGATGCCGCCAAATGCGAGATCATAGAGCGCGCGCGCCACGTCGAGCGGCGGCGGAATGAGGCTGTATGGCCGTCCCGTCGTGGCGAAATGCCAGAACAACAGCACCAGCGCCGGGAAGATCAACGCCAGCAGCGGATCGCGCGCCCGCTTAAGCCAAGGCGGGCGCGCCGGCGCCTCCTCCGGCTCGACCGCAGGCAGCGCGCTCAACGTCTCCGGTGGAGCCGCATCGAGCGATGCGCTCACACTTTCTTCTCCGCCGCTTCGACGAACCGCGTGTCGAAGAACGTGGCAAAATCCGGCAGCCGCTTGATCTGCTTGAGCGCCAGCATGTGCTCGGCGTAGGTCTCGGCTTCCTTGATCTCGGTCGGCCCGAACCGCCATGTCAATTCGACGTTCGGCAGCGAATAGGCGATGGCGTCGGGCTTTTGGCCGAGCTTGGCCACCGCCATCTTCACCATCTCGGTTGGATTCTTCATGGCGTATTCGGACGCCTTGCGGTGAATGTCGAGAATGACGGCGACCAGCGCCGGATTGCCTTGCAGCGTGTCGCGGTGCGCGCCGAAGATCATGTTGAGCGGGCCCATCGCGGTGCCGTACGGATATTCGACGAGCTTGCCGACGCCGGAGGCGAGGCTGACGCTCGGTCCCGGCT
This sequence comes from Xanthobacteraceae bacterium, assembly GCA_030044035.1. Classification (GTDB taxonomy): domain Bacteria; phylum Pseudomonadota; class Alphaproteobacteria; order Rhizobiales; family Xanthobacteraceae; genus BOG-931. Next base: position 3,040 of record JASHWN010000618.1, on the reverse strand, counting down.
CGGCGCCCACATAGGCGTCGATGTCGCCGTGAGCGAGCGCCAGATGCATGTCGCTGAAGAACACGCGCACCGGAATGATGTCGGCGACCGACATGCCCTCCATGTGCAGCCGCTCGAGGATGAACACTTCTTGAGTGGAGCCGGGCCAGATGCCGACGCGCTTGCCCTTGAGATCCTTGATCGTGTTGATCGAGGAATTTTTGGCCGCGATCACCGCCATGCCCTTGTTGCAGGCGCTGGCGATGACCACGATCGGCTCGCCGACCGCGGCGCCGAGCGTCGCGGCGGCAATGCCGAACATGCCGAAATCGACCGACTTGGTGACCACCGCGTTCTTGCCGTCGCTTGGACTCTCGAACGGAATGACCTCGACCTGATAACCGGCCGGCGTGAACTTGTCGTAGAAGTAGGGCGCGATCGAATGGATCAGCTTCAGCGCGCCCATCTTGATGATGGTTGTTTGCTCGGCCCGCGCAATCGCAGGTGCGGCGAGCATCGCCGCCCCGGCGCCGGCCATGAATTTGCGACGGTCAATCATGATCGTCTCCAGTGCTGTTTAACGAAAAGCAGCAAGGAGCATGCCAGCGGACGGCGCGGATTTACGGCGCGCTCTGATATCAACGGCTCTTATTGCTGACTCATATCCGTCACCCTGAGGTGCGAGCGAAGCGAGCCTCGAAGGGCGACGGCCCGTGAGTCCTCGGCCGTATCCTTCGAGGGCCGCTTCGCGGCCACCTCAGGATGACGGTCAACATTAATTGCGCTTGGTATGAGGCAGGATGCTCAATTTGCGGGCAGCGCGGCCCGCAAAACAGGCGCGCCGGCCGGCAAAGCAGTATCGGCATGAAAATGCCGCGCGATCGCGGCCGCCAGCGCGTCTTCGCCGCCCGGCGCGATGATCGAAACGCCGAACGGCGTGCCGTCGGCATGCAGCGCGGCCGGCACGGCGACGCTGCATAGGTCGAGCAGGTTCGCGAAATTGGTGTAGATGCCGAGGTTGCTGTTGAGCTGGATCGGATCGGCGTTGATTTGCTCGACTGTATAAACAGTGGGCGCGGTCGGCAGCGCCAGCGCGTCGATGCGGAGAAAGATTTCGGTCGCCGCGCGGCGCAGCGCTTCGAGCCGGTAAAATGCGTCGAACGCATCGGTGGTGCGCAACCGCGCGCCGGCGCCGATGATCTGGCGCGTCACCGGGTGCAGCGCCCGTGGGTCTTTTTCGATCACGCGTTTCGCCGCGAGGTAACGCTCCGCGACCCAGGGGCCTTCGTATAACAGGCGCGCCGCTTCGTAGAACGGCGCCATGTCGATCTCGGTCGTCGCGTAGCCAAGCCGCGTCAGGCGCCCGAGCGCTTCGTCATAATCAGAAGCGGCGCGCGCGTCGCCGAAGAACAGGCGCTGATCGGCGCGCGGCACGCCCAGCGTGCCTCGCAGCGCCGAGCCAAGCCTGCCGATCGTTCGGTCGCGCGAATAAATGTCGGCAGCATCGTAGGCGGCAACCGCCGTGAGCGCCGCCCAGGCGTCGTCGACGCTAAGCGCGAAGATCGATACGCAATCGAGCGTGCGGCAGGCCGGCACCACGCCGCGCGCCGACACCAACCCCAGACTCGGCTTCAGCCCAACGATGTTGTTGAGCATTGCCGGCACGCGGCCCGATCCTGCGGTGTCGGTGCCGAGCGCCAGCGGCACGATGCCGGTCGCCACCGCGACCGCCGAACCCGCGCTCGATCCGCCTGGAATGAGGTCGGCGCGCAGCGCATTGCGCGGCGCCGGATAGGGCGTGCGGATGCCGACCAGTCCGGTAGCGAACTGGTCGAGGTTGGTCTTGCCGATGACGATAGCGCCGGCCGCCCTCAGCCGCGCGACGACGGTGGCGTCGGTTTCGGGCTGATAGGCGAACGCCGGACACGCCGCCGTGGTTGGCAGTCCGGCGACATCGATATTGTCCTTCACGGCGACCGGCACGCCGGCCAGTGCACCGCGCGCCCGCTCGGCACCCAGCGTTTCGGCTTCGGCAAGCGCGTCGGCCTCCTCGCGCAGCGAAATGAAAATGCCGGGATCCGACAGCGCGCGGATGCGCGCGTAGCAGTTTCTGGTCGTCTGCGCCGGACTTACGCTGCCGGCGCGATGGGCCGCCGCGATGTCGAGGAGGAAAGAGGTCATACGGCGGCACGCGCTTCGTCCGGATCGAGCGGCAGCTTGACCGGCTGCTTACGTTTCGCCGACAGGTCGAGCGCCTTGGTGAGCATCAGCCGGTTATGCGCTTCCGCCGCCGTCGCCGCCTGAGTCGGCACGCCGAGCGCGACGCGGTTGAGCCACGACACGGTTTCTTCCGCCATCGGCCCGCGCAACTCGCCCAACGCCATGTCGCCGGGCGGATAGGAGCCCATGAAATCGACGAGGCGGCTCGCATCGGGCGCATAGCCTTCGCCCTGCGGCGACGACACCGCGAGCACGATGTCGCGATGGGTGTCGTCGATGGTGAGCACGCCGTGGGTGCCGTTGATGCCGACTTCGAGGCTGTAGACCGCGCCCGGCCAGGTCACCGGCAGCGCCCATGAGATCGACAGCGTGTGCAGCGAACCGTCTGAGAACATGATCATGCCGGCGGTGGCGTCGATGCCGTGGTAGAGCGGCCCCAACACCTTGTCGACCGAGCGGGCAAAACATTCGACCGGCGTTTTTTGCTCCATGTACCACATGACGATATCGAGCGCGTGGGTGCCGGAGATCACCATCGGCGAGATCGTCGCCGGATCGTCGGTGCGCTTGTAATTGTCGATGGCGACGAGCCTATTCATGAAGGCGCGCGACGCGACCAAGGTCACGTCGCCGAGCGCGCCGGTGCGCACCTTCTCCTTGGCGCCGAGCCACTTGCGCCGGAAGCGCTGGGTGTAGCCGACCACGGCGTCGAGCTTGGCGTCGGTGATCGCCTTGAGCACGCGCGCCGACTGCGCGAGATCGGTGGCGAGCGGCTTTTCGATCAGCATCGGCACGCCGCGCTCGACCGCGGCCAGCACCGGATCGACGTGCAGGTGCTCGT
>JASHWN010000617.1 GCA_030044035.1 Xanthobacteraceae bacterium | reverse complement strand
GCGGATACGGATGCCGAGCCGGTATGCCGGGTGGGGATGATGAAAGCCATAGACGCCGTGTGAATGCCACATGTGCCACAAGCCGGCGCCCACCTCCTGCCCCATGCGAATGCCGTCGCCCGTATTGGCAAGCGTCGAGGCCGAGCGCATCGGCGCCGGCCAATATTGCCGCTGCAACTCTTCGGAAGCTTCGAAGCCGCCGCAGGCCAGCACGACGGCGCGTCGTGCGGCAATAAACGTGTTGCCGCAGCGCACGCCACGGATCGCGCCACCCTGACGCCACAGCCGATTGACCGGCGCGCTCATGCGCACGGCAATGCCGCGGCGCAGCACGTGCCGGTGCGCCAGGGCGAACATGGTGACGCCTTTGGTGGCTCCCTCGGAGCGGAGGTGCGGGTAGGTTGCCCTCGGGTCGAGCCCGGGAATGCTATCGACTTCGATGTAGCCCCAGGTCTCGAAGCCGGGCAGCGGGTAATTGCCCGTTACGGAAAGGATCGAGGTGGTCGCCCCGAACGGCTCCGCGAGCTTTTTGACGTAATGCGTAAGGTCGACCACGCCTTCGGCCAGCGCCCGCAGGACCGGCTCTCGCGTGGTCTGTGCGGATGACGCCTTCAGATATGCGGTTGCCTTGTCGGCATCGTCGGCGATGCGCGCGCCGCCGCCGGCGCAAATCGAAATGCCGCCGGGCGCCGACTGCTTCTCGAGGATGAGGACGCGCGCCTGGCAATCATGGGCTTCGATCGCCGCAATCGCCCCGGCAAGCCCGAAGCCGACTACGATGACGTCGAACGTCTCCGTCATCAAAATCCTGTTGCAGGCTCAAGCTCGTCGGAAGAAGGCTGCCGTGCCGGGGTTAACGACATGCTGCGGGCAATCGCGCTCCCCTTGCGATTGCAGAGCGGGACTGTATTACGCCCGTCAGTTGTGGCACCATCGCTGTTTGGCTCAGCCCGTCGAGCCGGCAAGGACCATGTTCTCTCGCCGATGCCCCGTCAATACGGCCAAAGCAACATCCCGCCTGAGCTGTTTCGTTCATTCATCGCTATCAGCGAGCACGGCAGCTTCACCAAGGCCGCTGAGGAACTCGGCCTCACGCAGCCGGCGATCAGCGCGCAGATGAAGCGCCTGCAGGGGCTCCTCGGCGGCGATCTCTTGATCAAGAAGGGCCGGGGAGTCGGCCTTACCGAATTGGGCTCTATCGTCGAGAGCTATGCCCGGCGGGTCCTGGCACTCAACGATCAGGTTATCGCCATCGCTGGCCGGGTACCCAAAGGTGAGACGCTGTATATCGGCATCCAGAGCATATTCGTCCGCGCCGTGCTCTCGGCGGTGGTGCGCAAGCTGCCGACCAGCAAAACCGGCAGCTATCGGTTCATTTCGGGCAACGCGCCTTATCTCGCCGAGAAATTGCGCTCAGGCTATGTCGATCTGGCTTTTATGTTGGTGCAATCAGAGTCGCGGCGCGGATTGGTGGCGGAATGGCCGGAACAGCTGGTCTGGACGCACGCGCCGCACTTTGCGGTACCGCGGGACGAACCCATTCCTTATCTGAGCCGCGAACAAGGCTATATCGACCGCAAGATTTTGGACCTTCTCGACGAGTCCAAGGTGCCTTACCGCATCGCTTTCAGTTCGGTGGACGTGTGGAATCTCGCGGCTGCCGCCGAGGCCGGGCTCGGCGTGTTGGTGACGCTCGAGCGGACCAGGGCCAACCTGTCGCGCTCGCTGGTCGTCGCCAAGGATGGGCTTTTGCCGAAGCTGCCGCAAATCCGTGCCGGCGTTTTTTTCAAGGAAGGCCTGGATATTGAACGCCATCAAGCCCTGAAGGAGGCGTTCGTGTCGGCGGTGCGGCCGCACTGATTAGCACTACTTTGGCAGATTAGCCGAATAGCGACGATCGGCAGGAAAATTGTGCTCCAGGGTCGTTGAATTCGCTCCCTTTATCGGCCGATCCCAGGTGTCCTACCCCTCTCTATGAGATTAAAATTTCCCAGATTTATGAACTGCCAAAGTAGTGTTAGTCGCTGTAATCAGCCGTGCCGCGTCAGCCGCCGGTGACGCTCATGTGGCGCGCCAGCGCCGGTCGCTTGTGGCGGCGGTCAATGATGAAATCGTGGCCCTTGGGCTTGCGGGCAATCGCCTCGTCGATCGCGGCCATGAGCGGCGCGTCGCTCTCGGAGGCGCGCAGTGGCTTGCGCAAGTCGGCGGCGTCCTCCTGGCCGAGGCACATGTAGAGCGTGCCGGTGCAGGTGACGCGCACCCGGTTGCAGGACTCGCAGAAATTATGGGTCATCGGCGTGATGAAGCCGAGCCGGCCGCCGGTTTCGGCGACACGCACGTAACGCGCCGGCCCGCCGCTGCGGTAATCGAGATCTTCGAGGCGATAGCGTTCGGCAAGCCGGCCGCGCACCATCGACAGCGGCAGATATTGGTCGAGCCGGCCCTCGCCGATCTCGCCGAGCGGCATGACTTCGATCAGCGTCAGCTCCATGCCGCGGCCGTGTGCCCATTCGATCAAGCGGAAAAATTCGTCATCGTTGACGCCCTTGAGCGCCACCGCGTTGATCTTGATCTGCAAGCCTGCGGCCTGGGCGGCGGCGATGCCGTCGAGCACCTTGTCGAGCGAGCCCCAGCGGGTGATGGCGCGGAATTTCTCCGAATCCAGCGTGTCGAGCGAGACGTTGATGCGCTTGACGCCGTGCGCCTTGATCTCTTCGGCGTACTTGGCGAGCTGCGAGCCATTCGTGGTCAGCGTCAGCTCGTCGAGCTGGCCGGTGCGCAGGTGGCGCGACAGCGAGGCGAACAGGGTCATGATGCCGCGCCGCACCAAGGGCTCGCCGCCGGTGAGGCGCAGCTTGCGCACGCCGTGCGCGACAAAGGCGGAGCATAGCCGGTCGAGTTCCTCGAGCGTGAGGATGTCGGCCTTCGGCAGGAAGGTCATGTTTTCCGCCATGCAATAGACGCAGCGGAAATCGCAGCGGTCGGTCACCGATGCGCGCAGATAGGTAATGGCCCGGCCGAACGGATCGACCAGCGGCGCCGGCGCTGCCGCACCGGCGAACTCCGGCGCGCCATCAACCTCGAAGTCTTGCGTAACTAGGTCGTCCATCAATGACATCCCGGCGCGGCTCTTAAGCGCTGCTGGCATAGCGTTCCGCCAAGCTTGAGATAAGCACGATAGTGCCGGATGCAGCCCCGGCCGTCCAGGCATCGCCGCAGCTGACCAGACGCGCGGGCCACGCTTTCGATCTGTTTCAAGCGCCGCGGCGCTCGGCCGCGACCTTACTGCTGCGTTGCCGGCGCCGGTGGGAAGGGCGAGGGCGCCGCCTGCTGCTGAGCGGGCGCTGGCGCCGGGAACGAGCCGCCCCCTTCGGCCGGCGGCTGCGTCATCTTGGCCGCGGTCCGCGTGCGCTCCGACGTTCTTCGCGGCTTGTGAACCGGCTTCGGCGGCGGCGCCGCGGCCTGCAACGCCACTTGCACCGGATTCGGCGTCAGGGTGGCCGGCGGATTTTCCCAGAACGAATGCTCCGGCGGCGGTGCAACCGTGACCTGAATCGTCTGCGCCACATAGCCGGCTTTGGTAATGGTGATCGGCTGGTTTTCCGCGGGCACGGCCAGCGCGCAGGGCGTGAAACACGTTTGGCCCTGGATGGTGCGGATATCGGCGCCCGGCGGATCGGATTCGAAACGCAGCGTCTGCTGCTGGGGCGTTGACGAACTGGACGACGACATCCAATCCGGCATCGATGGCATCCAATCGGGCATGCCGCTGCATCCCGCAAGCGCAACGCCCATCACGGCCGCCGCAGCGGCGACGAGTCCGACGCGTGACATGACCCTCTCCGTCCCGAAGGTTGGACCGTAGGCCGGCTGAAGCCTTTGGTAAAGCCCGACGCAGTCAAATTGCTGCGCCGATCGGGTCCACAGAACCCCGCCAAGGAGACTTGGGGGCACCATGCGGCTGGCAATTCTTAAACAATCAGAAATAGTTAATGGACGTTCCTGCCCTCCAGCTCCGCTGTCGGACGCGCGCTTTGATTGTTTACGATGAATCGGGATCGGGACGGCAGCGCTGGCCGCTCGGCAGGTGCTTATGTGCACGTGGGCACAGAACCAGGCTTTCAAAACTCGGCGGCCAAGGCGTTAACCGCCGGCGGCAGGTCGGCGAATGAGCTGATAATGCGGTCCGGCTTTAGACTCACGATCGGGACACCGCTGTAGCCGAAATCCACTGCCACGACCGGCACCCTGGCGGCGCGAGCGGTGGCGACATCGGTCTTGGAATCGCCGACCATGATGGCAGAAGCCGGCTCGCCCCCGGCGCGCTGCACCGTGCGCCGCAATATTTCCGGATCGGGCTTGTGCACGCCGAACGTGTCCGGACCGCAAATGGCGGCGAAGCGCGGCGCGAGCTTGAGGATATTGAGGAGCCGGACCGAGAGCCATTCGAGCTTGTTGGTGCAGACCGCGAGCCGATGACCCGCGGCGGCAAGCGCATCGAGCGCGGCATCGAGCTTTGGGAACGGCCGCGACCGGTCGGCGAGATGATCGGCGTAATGGGCGATGAAGGCGGCGTAGAGCCGGTCGATGTCGGAAGGGGCGCAGGTGCGCCCCTCGGCGGCGATCGCCCGCTCGATCATGCCCCTGGCGCCGCCGCCAATGAGGTTGCGCGCGATCTCGAAGGGCACCGCCGGCAAGCGCTCCTGCGTGAGAATGAGGTTGAGCGTATCGATGAGGTCGGGGGCGGTGTCGATCAGCGTGCCGTCGAGATCGAAGACGATGGTCAACATGCCGCCCCGCCTAGCCGGCGGCGCATGGCCGTGCAAGGCAGCACCGCTTTCGGCGCGGTTTTTTGCATTTTTCTTGAATAATTTGTTGGGCCGCCCTGCAGAACGGCGCTACATACGGCGCGGGGGAAAGCTGCGTCGAAGGGCTTTGGTCGGGTGGTTATGGACGTCGAGGGGCAAAAGCGCGCCGCCGCCGAGCGCGCGCTTGATTTCGTGCAGCCGGGCATGCGGCTCGGCCTCGGCACCGGCTCGACCGCGGCGCATTTCGTCGCTCTCTTGGGCGAGCGCGCCCGGGCGGGTCTCAACGTCGTCGCCGTGCCGACCTCGGAGGCGACGTGCGCGCTGGCCGAGCGGGTCGGTATTGCGCTCACCACGCTGGACGACGCGCCGCAACTCGACCTCACGGTCGATGGCGCCGACGAGATCGCGCCGGATCTCACTCTGATCAAAGGCGGCGGCGGCGCGCTGCTGCGCGAAAAGATCGTGGCCAGCGCTTCGGCGCGGATGGTCGTGATCGCCGACCAGTCGAAATGGGTCGAGGCGTTGGGGCGCTTTCCGCTGCCGATCGAGATCGTGCCGTTCGGCGCCACCGTGACCCGCAGTGCGGTCGAGGCCGTCGCCGCCGCTTCCGGCTGCCCGGGCCCGGCGATGCT
>JASHWN010000072.1 GCA_030044035.1 Xanthobacteraceae bacterium | reverse complement strand
ATCCACAAAATGCTGCCGCAGGCGACGGCGGTGTTTCACACCCACATGCCGTATGCCAGCGCGCTGACCCGGCTCGAGGATCCGCGCATCAAGGAGATCGGCCAGACCGAAGTCGGCCTGATCGACGCCATCGCCTACGACGACCAATATACCGGGCCGGCGTTCGAACCGGCCGAAGGCGAGCGCCTCGCCCGCTGCATCGGCAACAAGAGCGTGCTGTTCATGGCCAATCACGGCGTCACCACGCTCGGCACCACGGTCGCCGACGCCTACGACCGGCTGTATTATCTGGAGCGCGCCGCGCAGGTGCAGATCTACGCCATGTGGACCGGCCAGCCATTGAAGCAGCTGCCGGCCGCGGTGGTCGAGAAGACCAAGCGCGAGATCGGCGGCGCCAGCTTCTACGACGGCCCGAGCCCGGCGCAGCGCCACTTCGATGCGCTCAAGCGCATCCTCGACAGGACCGAGCCCGACTACAAAAATTGAGATTCGCACGGGTCCGTGCCGGCGCCGCACACGTCTTTCTCGCAAAACGCAATGAGTCTGTCTGACTCATAAAGAGGAGGCACAAGCCGTGGGCCGCTGCCCAGCAGCTGTCATCCTACCTTCATAAAACCTCAGCACGCTGAAGGCGGCGAGGACGGGGGGAAACCGATGGCAGAACTTGCAGCGGCGTTACCCGGCTCGATCGAGCCGGCGCGGGGCGGCGGACCGAAGCTCGATCACGGCATCAATCCGCTGACATTGATCCTGTTCTTCGGCGTGTTGGCTGCCGGCCTGCTGTTCGTAGCCTACAGCATTCACAACGACATGGAGGCAGCAGGCGCGCAGCTCACCAGCTATGTGCCGTTCATCCTGTTGTTCGTCGCTTTGCTGATCGCGCTCGGTTTTGAATTCGTCAACGGCTTCCACGATACGGCTAACGCCGTCGCCACCGTCATCTACACGCGCTCGCTGCAAGCCAATGTCGCCGTGGTCTGGTCGGGCTTGTGGAATCTCGCCGGCGTGTTGTGGTCGTCGGGCGCGGTCGCCTTCGGCATCGTCTCGCTGTTGCCGGTCGAACTGATCCTTCAGGTCGGCAGCGGCGCCGGCTATGCGATGGTGTTCGCGCTGTTGGTGGCCGCCATTATCTGGAACCTCGGCACCTGGTTCTTCGGCCTGCCGGCGTCGAGTTCGCACACGCTGATCGGATCGATCATCGGCGTCGGCGTCACCAATGCGCTCTTACACGGCCGCAGCGGCACGTCGGGCGTCGACTGGACGCAGGCAACCTCGGTAGGAAAAGCTCTGCTGCTGTCGCCGATCTTCGGCTTCATACTCGCCGGCATTTTGCTGATGGTGGTGAAGCTCATCATCCGCAACAAGGACCTGTTCGCCGAGCCGAAAGGCGACGAGCCGCCGCCGACCTGGATCCGCGGCATTTTGATCTTGACCTGCACGCTGGTGAGCTTCTTCCACGGCTCCAATGACGGCCAGAAAGGTATGGGCCTGATCATGCTGATCCTGATCGGCGTGGTGCCCACCGCCTACGCGCTCAACCGCTCGATGCCCGTGAGCCAGGTCGCCGAATTCGCCTCGATCTCGCAGCAAGCGAGCGCGGTCATTGCCGCCAAGGCCGGCGGCCGCGACTTTACCGGCGATCCGCGGCCCGAGGTGACGGCCTATGTCGCCCAGCACCAGATCAACGACAATACGTTCCCGGCCTTGGCCGTGCTGGTCGGCGACATGGCCAAGCAAGTCAGCGACTACGGCTCGATCGCCAAGCTGCCGCTCGACAAGGTCGGCAATACCCGTAACGACATGTACCTGGCGTCCGAAGCGGTTCGCTTCCTGATGAAAGACAAGGCGGCCGGCCTCTCGACGCAGGACATCGCGACGCTCAACGCCTACAAGGGCTCGCTCGACGGCGCGACCAAGTTCATTCCGACCTGGGTGAAGATCGTCGTCGCCATCGCGCTCGGGCTCGGCACCATGGTCGGCTGGAAGCGCATCGTCGTCACGGTCGGCTCCAAGATCGGCAAGACCCACCTGACCTACGCGCAAGGCGCCTGCGCCGAGATCACCGCCGCGGCGACGATCGCCGCGGCCGACGGCTACGGCTTGCCGGTGTCGACGACCCACGTGCTGTCGTCGGGCATTGCCGGCACCATGGCGGCGAACGGCTCCGGGCTGCAATGGTCGACGGTGCGCAACATCGCGCTCGCCTGGGTGCTCACCCTGCCGGCGGCGATGGCGCTGTCCGGGTCGCTGTATTTCATCTTTTCGCGCATGGTCTGAGCGAGCACCGCAGGCGCAACCGTTCGCGAAACCGGTTTTTAGCTCGGGAGCACCGGGCATGGTTGCGGTGCGGGCGAGCGCGACGCGGCCGAAATCGCCGCCGCGCTATTGGCCGCGCTCAACCGATAAGGCTCGTCGTTACGATCGATAAGATTGCCAATGATTTGAGTTGGTCGGGGGAACGCCATCATGCGATCTTGGCCTTTGCCGTTGCAGCCGCGTTTCATCGTCTACACGGCCGTAGTCCTAATAACGGCGGTTCTTCTGCTCGAGTATTTGCTGGTGTCGAGCGCGCTCTATGTCGCGCTGCCACTCGTGCTGTTCGCGGCGCTCGCGGCGCTCGGCACCGTGGACCTGATCCAAACCCGGCATGCGGTGCTGCGCAACTACCCGCTCACGGCGCATATCCGTTTCATCCTGGAGGAAATTCGCCCGGAGATACGCCAATACTTTCTCGAAAGCGAAAAGGACGGCACGCCGTTTTCGCGCGACAAGCGCGCCCTTGTCTATCAACGTGCCAAGCACGCTCTGGATAAGCGGCCGTTCGGCACGCAAAACGATGTTTATGCCGACGGCTTCGAATGGCTGCACCATTCCATTGCCGCAAAGCCGCCCGCCAAGGAATCATTTCGCGTCACGATCGGCGGCCCGCAATGTGAAAAGCCGTACTGCGCTTCGGTTTTGAACATTTCGGCCATGAGCTTCGGCGCGCTCAGTCCGAACGCCATCCGGGCGCTCAACAGCGGCGCGCGCAAGGGCAATTTCGCCC
>JASHWN010000616.1 GCA_030044035.1 Xanthobacteraceae bacterium | reverse complement strand
GTGCCGGCCATTTCCCGCACCAGGAGCAGCCGAAAGCGTTTGCCGAGAAGGTGCTGAGTTTCGTGGGGGGCAAATGAAGGTGTTTCGGCAAAACCGAAACTGTCATGCTCCGCGTAAGCGGAGCATCCAGTAGTCGGTGATTACTGGATCGTCCGCTTGCGCGGACGATGACAAGGCAGAGCGCAGGAGTGACGATGAGAGTCTACCAGTTCACCGAGCAGCCCTATTATCCGACCTGGAACGACCATGGCGGCTCGCTGCGCGTCAATCTGTTGAACCGCAAATGCGATCCGCGCATCGCCGCCGATCTGTTCCACCGCTATTACGACGAATGGCAGCTCGCCGACGAGCTCGGCCTCGATATCATGCTCAACGAGCATCACCAGACCGCGACCTGCATGTCGTCGACGGTGGTGGTCGGCCTGTCGGTGCTCTCGCGCATCACCAAAAACGCGCGGCTCCTGGTGCTCGGCTATCCGATCGGCCATCGGCCCGATCCGCTGCGCGTCGCCGAGGAGCTTTCCACCATCGATGTGATCTCGCGCGGCCGGCTCGACATGGGCTTCATCAAAGGCGTGCCGTACGAGTTTCCGGCCTCCAATCAGAATCCGGTCGCCGTGATGGACCGCTTCTGGGAGGCGCTCGATTTCATCATCAAGGCGATGACCACCCACGACGAGATTTTCAACTGGGAGGGCGAGTATTTTCACTACCGCCAGGTCAACGTCTGGCCGCGCGTCTGGCAGGAGCCGCATCCGCCGATCTGGACCACCACCGGCTCGACCACGCAGGCGCGCATTTTGGGCGAGCGCGGCTACGTGATGGCGACGCTCGGCTCCGGCTATAATACGCGCCCGCTCTACGATTCCTACCGCCGCGGCCACCTGGCGAAATGGGGCCGCGCGCCTGGCCCCGACCGCTTCGCTTATCTCGGCCTCGTCGCGGTCGCCAACGACAAGGACGAGGCGCGCAAACGCGGCGATCTGGTCGCCGGCTATCTGCGCTCGTCATCGATCGTGCACGTGCCGTTCCGCAATCCGCCCGGCTTTCTGTCGCCCGAGGACAATGCGCGGCTGATGCGCGGCATGACGCCGCCGCGCAGCTACACCAAGGACCGTCGCGTCATCGACATGCGCTCGGCGAGCGTCGAGGATTTGATCGCGGCCGGCATCCTGTTCTGCGGCACGCCCGACGAGGTCTACGCGCAGATCGTCGACTTCTGCGATTATTGCGGCGGCATGGGCAACCTGTTGATGATGGGCCACGCCGGCTTTCTCACTCACGAGCAGACCGTCGACAACTTGACGCTGTTCGCCCGCGAGGTCTATCCGCGGCTCAAGGCCTGGCAGCAGCCGGACGCCGAGCGCATCGCCGCCGAAGCCGTCGCCGCTGAAAAACCCGCGGCGGCGCACGCGAGCGTTCGCGTCGGCGACCTTGTGGACGCCACGATTTCGGCGCCTTGAGCGCATCATTTCCTGCCGGCCGATATAAAAGGGCTGCTGATATGAGATGGAATTTTACGATAGCCGTCGTGATCGGCTTCGTGCTGGCCATGGCGCTGACCTTTGGCGGACGCATGCTGAGCGGTCCGCCCGCCGTTTCGCCGCCGTTGCAAACTTCAAACTGAGACGCTACCCGCGTCGCCTGCGCTCCTGTAGGGTGGCATGGCGCTTCCCCCTCCCTTCCCTCCCCCGCTTGCGGGGGAGGGAAGGGAGGGGGCGTGGGCAAAATCGTGCGCGCGCCTTGCCCACGCGGCATGCCTATCAGACGATTTTGCCCACCCTACATTCGAGCGATGCGCCATGCGGGTCTATCACTTCAGCGAACAGGCCTATTTCCCGGCGTGGAACGAGCACTCAGGCACGCTGAGGGTGACGTTTCCGAACCGTAAATGCGATCCGCGCGTCGCCGCCGACCTGTTCCACCGCTACTACGACGAGTGGCAGCTCTGCGACGAACTCGGCCTCGACATCATGCTCAATGAGCACCACCAGACTGCGACCTGCATGTCGTCGGCGGTCGCGGTCGGGCTCGCCGTGCTCGCGCGCATCACCCGGCGCGCGCGGCTCCTCGTGCTCGGCTATCCGATCGGCCACCGGCCCGATCCGCTGCGCGTCGCCGAAGAGCTCTCCACCATCGACGTGATCTCGCGCGGCCGGCTCGACATGGGATTCATCAAGGGCATTCCCTACGAGATCGCCGCTTCGAACCGCAATCCGACCGAGCTGATGGACCGCTTCTGGGAGGCGCACGATTTCATCCTCAAGGCGATGTCGACGCACGACGAAGTGTTCAACTGGGAGGGCGAGTTCTTTCAGTATCGGCAGGTCAACGTCTGGCCGCGGGTCTGGCAGGAGCCGCATCCGCCGATCTGGTCGACCACCGGCAGCGCGACCCAGGCGCGCGTCCTGGGCGAGCGCGGCTATGTCATGGCGACGCTTGGCACCGGCTACGGCACGCGGCGCATGTACGACGCTTATCGCAAGGCCTATCTGGCCAAGCACGGCAAGGCGCCGGGCGCCGACCGCTTCGCCTATCTGGGCCTCGTTGCCGTGTCCCACGACCGCGAGGAGGCGCGCCGGCGCGGCGATCTCATCGCCGGCTATCTGCGCACGAGCCCGATCGTGGCGCCGCCGTTCCGCAATCCGCCCGGCTATCTGCCGCCGGAAGACCAGGCGCGCGTTTTGCGCGGCGAGACGCCGCCGCGCACCTACACCAAAACCGGCAAGGTCATTTCGATGCAATACGCCAACGTCGACGAGCTGATCGATTCCGGCGTGCTGTTTTGCGGCACGCCGGACGAAGTCTACCAGCAGATCGTCGACTTCTGCGGCCATTGCGGCGGCATGGGCAACCTTTTGATGATGGGGCAGGGCGGCGAACTCACCCACGCCCAGACCGTCGATAACCTGACGCTGTTCGCCCGCGAGGTTTACCCGCGGCTCCAGGCCTTCAAGCAGCCGGATGCGGAGGAGGCGGCGAAGGCGGTGGCGGCTTAAGTAGACCCCCGGCCGTATTGTGGACATTTCCTATGTTCACATTTTGTTCTATATGAGTTAACCTTTGTAAACAGTTTAATGGCGAAATACGACTTCGAGTCGCAGTGAACTCGTTTTGCGTACCTGTCTGATTTCGCCAGACCATGGAGGGTGCGCGAGATGATGTTATTGAAAATCAAAAGAATAGGTGAGGGCCTGCATCCAAGTGAAACTCTCATTTCGCTCGAAACCAAGAGCGGAACAGAGCAGATCGCCGTCGATGCCAAATCACTGCGCGATGGAACATTACCGATTGGCTGGCCTGTGGGAAAAAGCGGAAGTTTTCTTTTGGTGGAGCTTCCTCGGCCGACTGCGAGCGGCGCTCGTCGCGTCTGGGTCAAAAAAGAAGAAATAATACCTGATAAATCGGCTCGTAAGACAGCATGATCTTATCTGATCGCGAGATTCAGAAACTTCTAAAGGATGGCCTGATCTCTATCGAGCCAAAGCCTCT
>JASHWN010000071.1 GCA_030044035.1 Xanthobacteraceae bacterium | reverse complement strand
CCACCGCCGGCGCGCACCGAAGCCGCGCCGCAGGAAACGCCGGCAGCGGCGAACACGCCGAGCGAACCGAATGAGCCGGCGCTACACGCCGTAGCACTGCCGCGCCGTCGCGCCGACCCGGAGCTCGCGCTTTCGATCGATGAGGCCGTCGCCGAGATCGCCGCGCGGCAGCGCGTGCTTGACAGCGACGAGAGCGTTGCGAACGAACCCCCGGCTGCGCCGCCCGTCGCCGAGCCCGCGCCAACGGTCGACTTCAGCGGCCTCGAGAACCAGCTGCGCGAGATCACCAAGCGCATCGAAGCCTTAAAGCCGTCGAGCGACGTCGACGGTGCGATCACCGCGCTGCGCGGCGATCTTGCCGAAATCAGCCGTCAGCTCAACGAGGCGCTGCCGCGCCGCGCCGTGGAATCGCTCGAAACCGAAATCAAGGCGCTGGCCGAGCGCATCGATCACAGCCGGCAGACGGGCATCGATCCCAACGCGCTGGCGGGCCTCGAACGCGGACTGGCCGAGGTGCGCGAAGCGCTGCGCGGGCTCACGCCGGCGGAAAATTTGGCAGGCTGCCACGAGGCGGTCAGCGCGCTCGGCCAGAAGGTCGACATGATCCTGGCGCGCGACGATCCGGCGGCGCTGCAGCAGCTCGAAGCGGCGATCGGCGGATTGCGCGGGGTGGTGTCGCATGTCGCCTCGAACGACACGCTGACGCGGGTCGCCGAAGACGTGCGCGCGCTCGCTGCGCTGGTCGACGGCATCGCCAATAGCGCGGCGACCGGCCACGCGCTTTCGGCGCTGGAACAGCGCATCGATACGATGGCGGCGGCGCTCCACGCGTCGAGCGAGGCCAGTCAGGCGGTGCCGCGCGACTTGGAAAAGCTCCTGGCCGGCCTGATCGAAAAATTCGAATGGGTTCAGCTCACCCATACCGATCATGCGGCGCTGGCGCATCTGGAAGACCGCATCGCCATGCTGGTGAAGCGGTTCGATACGTCCGAGGCACGGCTCAACCAGCTCGAAGCGGTCGAGCGTGGCCTGGCCGACCTGCTCGTGCACGTCGAACAGATGCGCGATTTCGATGCCGACGCTGCACGGGCGGCGCGCCCTGCGCCCGTGCCAGCGCCCGCGATCGAACACGATGTCGCCGAGATCGAACAAAGCGACCGTCGCGCCGCGGATTCGCTCGACGCCGTGCACGATCCGGTCGAGCACGTCGATCATTTGGCGGCGATCGAAAGCAATCTGTACGACATCGCGCCGCCGCCAAGCGCACATGCCGCCGCCGCTGAAACGCAGACGTTCTACGAGGCCCCGCTTGAGCCGCAAGCCGCCGCGCCGGACGCAATAATTCCTGCAGGCCTCGCAGCGCCGCCGCTGCCCATCGAAGCGGCGCCTGCGATTGTGCCCCTGGCATCGCAGCTGCCCGCTGCCCCGCCGGCCGTCCGGGCGCCGATCGATCCGACTTTGCCGCCCGACCATCCGCTGGAGCCCGGCTCCGCCGGCACACGCTCGCGGCCGAGCGCATCGGCGGCCGAACGCGTCGCGGCATCGGAGGCTGTCATCGCGTCGACCAAGCCGCCTGTCATTGCCGATTCCGGCCGGCCGAATTTCATCGCCGCAGCCCGCCGCGCCGCACAGGCCGCCGCGTGGGAGCCGCCCGGCGCGAGAGCCAAGGCCGAGCCGTCAGGCGCCGACCCAAAGGCGGCGCCGAGCAAGCTGTCGCAACGCCTGCGCAAGCTGGTCATGGCGGGCAGCGCGCTATTGATCGTGGTCGGCTGCTTGCGTATCGCCATTCGCTTGTTCGACGACAATCACACTATCGGCGCGCCCGCGCCGGTGCAGTCGGAACAAGCCGCAGCCCCGGCAGCGCCGGCGCCCGCTCCGCTCGTGCAACAAGCTCCGCCGGCGAGCGGTCCGGCTGCGGCAGAACCGCCCCTGCAGCTGCCCAATCCGAATGACGCCGCTGCGCCGTCACCGGAGCCGGCGCCAGCGCCGGCCAAAGCGGCGAAGCCGCCGCACGAATCGCTGCTGCAAGACAACGAGCGCGCCGCGGCGGCGGGCGCAACAAAAACGGACGACGCACAACCGAGCGCGAACGCGCTGCCGCTGTGGGCCACGCCCGATATTACTGGCACGCTGCCGCGTGCGGCGGCGGCTCCAGAAAATCAGCACGCGCCGGCGGCCGCGGTGAGCAACGACAAATTGCCGGCAGCGATCGGCGATCCGGCGCTGCGCGCGGCGGCGCTCGGCGGCGATCCGGCCGCGGCCTATGAGGTGGCGGCGCGTTTTGCCGAAGGCCGCGGCGTGCCGCAAAACCAGGTCGAGGCCGCGCACTGGCTGGAGCGCGCCGCCAAGCAGGGCTTGGCGCCGGCGCAATTCCGCCTCGGCGGGCTCTATGAGAAAGGGGCCGGCGTCAAAAAAGATCTGATCAGGGCGCGCGACCTCTATCTTGCCGCCGCCGAGAAGGGCAACGGCAAGGCCATGCATAACCTCGCGGTGCTCTACGCCGAAGGCATCGACGGCCCGCCCGATTACGCGAACGCCGCCGCGTGGTTCCGCAAAGCCGCCGACCACGGGCTGCGCGACAGCCAGTATAATCTCGGCATTCTCTATGCGCGCGGCATCGGCGTCAGCCAGAACTACGCCGATTCCTACAAGTGGTTTGCGCTTGCCGCCAATCAGGGCGACCACGACGCTGCAAGCAAGCGCGATGAGGTCGCCACCCACTTGGATGCGCAATCGCTCGCTGCCGCACGCCTCGCCGTGCAGAATTTTGCGCCCGCGCCGCAGCCCGACGATGCCATCAACGTGGCATGGCAGTCGGCCGCAAAGCCGCAGCATCCGGCCAAGGCGAAGTAACTCCACTCAATCCGGCAGGCAGCGCGCGACGGCATAGAGCCGGCGCTCGCCGAGCATGTGCGCGGTGAACGGGCGCGTGCCGAACAACGAAGCGAAGGCGCGGTCGCGCACGTTGAGGTCGCCCGCATAGGCGCCGAATGCGCTGCGGTCGAGAACAGTCACGAGCCAAAGCTGTCGGCCGCCCGAGCAGCGGTCGAGGGTTGCGCCACGACGACGAGGCTGTCGACCGGCACACTCTTCTCACTGCGCACGGACTTTTGGTCGAGCTGCGCCACATACAAGCCGGCGTCGCGCAGCACCCTGCGCACATAAGCCTCGCTGTGCGCATAGCGCAGCGTCGGCAGCAATTTTACACCATCGCCCGCGTGCGTCTCGACGCTGAAGGCAAAGACGCCGTCGGGCGCCAGCACGCGCGCTACCCGCGCGGCGATCGGCACAAGATCATTCAAATAAACAAACACGTCGGCAGCGACGGCAAGCTGATAAACCGCGCCGCGCGCGGCCTCGTTGTCGAGCGCCTCTGCGATATCCGCGGTTTCGAGCCGATCGTAAACGCCCTTTGCAGACGCTTGCGCGATCATCGCCGGCGACAGATCGACGCCGATCAAATGCTCGACGAACGGGCGGAACGCGGCGCCCGCAAAGCCGGTGCCGCAGCCGAGATCGAGCATGGCGGCAAAGCGCATCTCCCGCCGCGTTGCGTTCATGACCTGCTCGACGGCGTCGCGCAGCAGCGCCGGCGCCCGATAGCGCAAATGCTCGATCAGCGCGCCGTCGTAACGCTCGGCATATTGGTCGAACAGGCGGCGTACGTAAGTCGTCGTCATCGCCGGAGCGGATTCGCCGGCGCCGAGCCGGGCGAGCTGCAGGCGCGCGCCGTGATAATCGTCGGGATCGAGCCGCCGCGCGTTGTCGAATGCCACGATGGCAGCGTCGCGCTCGCCAAGCCGGTCGCGAATGGCGCCGAGCGCGAACCAGGCGGTGGCAAAGCCCGGCGCCAGCTCCACGGTCTGCGCCAAAATATCGGCGGCACCGGCAAAGTCGCCGCGCGCCGCATGGTCGAGCGCCCATTTGTAGCGGCGGTCGGCGACCAGATCGCCGGAAGAGACAAACAGCGGGCCGGTATCCGTCATTCCATGTCATTCCGGGGCGCCGCGAAAGCGGCCAGCCCGGAATCCATAACCACCGCCGGCGAAGTATTGCAAAGACCGCGATTATGGATTCCGGATAGAAGCCGCGCGGCTTCCGCAATGACTATGTATGCCCCATGCGTCCTGAAGACATTTTGGCGCTGACGCCCGCCGGCCTGTGCTGCAAGCGCGGCGGCTTTCATATCGACCCGACCCGGCCGGTCGAGCGGGCGCTGATCACGGCGCGCCGCGCCCGGCTTGCGGATTTCGTCGCGCGGCTCAACGACGCGCGCATCGACCTGTCGCCGCTGGTCGCATTCGCGACCTGGGACGACCTCATCGCCGCGCGGAAAAATCCCGCAGCAGCCGGCGCCGGTCCCGATGCGGCGGCGGTCGAGGGCGTCATGCTGAAGCGGCGCGAGGCGGCCTATCTGCCGGGCCGGCCGAAAGGGCCGTGGTGGAAATGGAAGCGCGACCCGTTCATCATCGACACGGTGCTGATGTACGCCCAGCGCGGCCACGGCAAGCGCTCGTCGTATTATTCGGACTACACGTTCGGGGTATGGACCAAGGGCGCGTCCGGCGACGAGCTGGTGCCGGTCGGCAAGGCGTATTTCGGCTTCACCGACGAGGAGCTGGTGCAGATCGATCGCTACGTCCGCCGCAACACCGTCGAGCGGTTCGGCCCGGTGCGCGAAGTCGTGCACGAGCCCGACCGCAGCCTCGTCCTCGAAGTCGCGTTCGAGGGCCTGCAGCGCTCGACCCGGCACAAATCCGGCGTGGCGATGCGGTTTCCGCGCATCAACCGGCTGCGCTCGGACAAGCCGCCCGGCGAGGCCGACCGCTTGGAGCGGCTCGAGGCCATGATCGCGCGCGTCGAGCAGGGGCGGGCGCTTTGAGAAAGCGGCGCAGGGCCCAATCCATCCGGGTCACGCTGCGACGCGCCCGCCAGCGCGACCTTGCGGCGTTGGTCACGCTGGAACTCGCGGTATTCAAGACCGATATCGTCTCGCGGCGCAGTTTCCGTCACTTCATTGCGTCGCCCCGCGCGCCACTGCTTGTCGCCGAAGAGCGGGGCGGACTCGCGGGTTACGTGCTCGTGCTCTACCCGCCGCACTCGCGGCTCGCGCGACTCTATTCCATCGCGGTGGCGCCGCACGTCGGCGGCCGCGGCCTCGGGCCGCGCCTGTTGGCGGCGGCCGAAGCGGCGGCGAAACGGCGCGGCCGCCGGGCGATGCGGCTCGAAGTCCATGTCCGCAACAAGCGAGCCATTGCGCGTTACGCAAAGTCGGGCTATCGGCTGTTCGGGAAGCATCGCGACTATTATGACGACCGTGGCGACGCGCTGCGCTTCGAGAAGCCGCTG
This sequence comes from Xanthobacteraceae bacterium, assembly GCA_030044035.1. Classification (GTDB taxonomy): domain Bacteria; phylum Pseudomonadota; class Alphaproteobacteria; order Rhizobiales; family Xanthobacteraceae; genus BOG-931. Next base: position 201 of record JASHWN010000071.1, on the reverse strand, counting down.
GGACGTTCCGTAAATCTTGACTGACTCCCGTGGACGAATCGGTTTTGATGGTGGACATCGCTTTCGGCGCAGTCGCCAAGCGTTCCGCTTCTGGTTATGACGATTCCCGCCGTACCTGACTTGCACGCATGATCGGCCCAATAAATTTTGGCATCGCTGCAGAGGGGACCCGCCCATGACCGGCTGGGTCATCCTGGTCGA
>JASHWN010000615.1 GCA_030044035.1 Xanthobacteraceae bacterium | reverse complement strand
CCTTCACGAAAGGCGAGCCGGAATGGGGCGGCCACCTCGCCGACGAACTCGAAAGACTAGTCGCGCTGCACGGTGCCTCGACCATCGCCGCCGTCATCGTCGAGCCGGTGGCCGGCTCGACCGGCGTGTTGCCGCCGCCGCGCGGCTATCTGCAGCGGCTGCGCGCGATCTGCGACCGCCACAACATTTTGCTGATCTTCGACGAGGTGATCACCGGCTTTGGCCGGCTCGGTCATGCCTTTGCCGCCGAGCGCTACGGCGTGATCCCGGATCTCGTCAGCTTTGCCAAAGGCGTCACCTCCGGCGCCGTGCCGATGGGCGGCGTGATTGCGCGGAAGTGCGTCTACGATGCGTTCATGCACGGCCCGGAGCAGAGTATCGAACTGTTTCACGGCTATACCTATTCGGCGCATCCCTTGGCCTGCGCCGCCGGCCTCGCCGCGCTCGATGTCTACCGCGACGAAAAGCTGTTCGAACGGGCGGGTGCGCTCGAGCCGATCTGGGCCGACGCGGCGATGGCGCTCAAAGGCTTGCCGGGCGTGCTCGACATCCGCACCGTCGGATTGACCGCCGGCATCGATCTTGCCCCGCGCCCCGGCGCACCGGGAGCCCGTGCCTACGAGATCATGGACCGCGCCTTCCGCGAGCAGGACCTGATGGTGCGCATCGCCGGCGACACGCTTGAACTCTGTCCGCCGCTGATCGTCAGCGAGGCGCAGATCGGCGAGATTTTCGACAAGACGGCGCGGCTGATCCGCGCGGTGGCGTAGGGAGGCGCGTCATACACAACTGAGCGGCGAAGGCCAGAGCAAGCGTGCGACGCGGCGCTCGCGATGGCCGTCACTGCGGCATCAGGATGGCCCAGCCGATATGCTCGACGCCGATGCCGAAGCGGCGGGCAGGAAGCGTGAACGGCGCGCCGACCTGCGCCGTCGGCGCAATCGTGGCAAACGGCGCCGGCAGATGATTGAGGTCGCCGATGTTCCAGACCAGCACTGCACCCCTGGCACGCAGGTCGGCGAGGTCGATCCATGGTGTGCGCCGCGGCAGGCCGTCGATCAGAACTTCGGGGTGATCCGGCGAATAATGACCCACATTGCCGCCGAGCCACATGGTGCCGATCACGTAGCGCAGCGTTTTGTCGCCGGTCGCGGCGTGAAAGCGTTGCGTCAGCGCGGCGGCGAGCGCATCGCCGGGAAAAAACGCCGCCCGATAGCGGTGGTCGACGAGCGGCAGCACCGTGTAGTCGGCGGTGAATGCGATGGCGAGCGCGGCGAACACCACGGCCCATGCGGCGACCGTCCGCCGCAGCCGGCGCAGGTCGTGGGCATTGGGCGCGAACAGCACGATCCACAGCCCAACGAAGATCCACAGCGGATAGCCCCACATGGTCACCGCGCCGCGGCCGCTCGCGGCGATCAGCGCGACCATGGCCGCGGCAGGGCCGAAGGCGAGCAAGGTGACGATGCGGCGGTCGAACGCATCGGCGCTGCCGCTGTCGGTCGCCACGGCGGCGGCCGGATTATTTGCGGCCGCTTGGCGCGGCCATACCCACATGGCGGCGATCAACAGGGTCGGCAGCAGAAAGAACAGCTGGCCGAGCACGAATCCCCCTGGATGCAGCACATAATCGTACCAGCCGTACGCTGAAGCCGAGCGCGCATCGACGTAGGCGAACGGCAAAAAATTGTTCTCAACCAGCCAGACCAAGTGCGGGCTCGCAATGGCGACCGCGACCGCAATACCGAGCCATGGTCCGGGCGTCCGCCAGACACGGCGGGCATCGCGATCGAACACCATGAAGGCCGCGTAGGCCGCGGCGAGAACGATGACGAAATATTTCGCCCACAGCGCGCCGCCGAAGGCGACGCCGAGCAGAAGCCAGTGGCGTATTTGGCCGCGCTTGAGCGCGGCGTGGAAGGCGTAGCCGGCGAGCGTCCACAGCGGCAGCTGGATGACGTCGTGATTGAATTTCGCCGCGGTGTACTGGAAGTAATGCAGGCCGTCGATGATCAGAACCGCGACCAGCGCGCCGACGCCGCCGACCAGCGGCCGCGCAGTCGCCCAGACCAGCGCAAACGCGGCCGCGACGGTGGCTTCGGCGAGCGCATAATAGAAGACATCATGGCCGAACAGCCGATAGGTGATCTCGACCATCCACCACGGCAGCGGCGGCAGCTTGTCGGAACCGAGCGGCCATTCGCGCCCGTAGGTGAGCGCTTCGATCAGGTCGAGCGGCAAATTGGCGTAGAGCAGCGTCGGCAGCGTCGTCCACACCGTAAAATGCAAAGCCAGAAAGGCGGCGAACGCCGCGCCGGGGCGCCGCGCGATGGCGCCGACCAAGCCGGATTTGGCAACAAGTTCCGGCGCGTGCGCCGCGACCAAAGTCGAAGAGGGGGCTTGCGTCATCGAAACCGGGCCACCGCAGCTGGTGATAATTTGCACTGCCGAGGCCGGCCTTATAGGAGCGCGCCGCCGCTTTGGCTACGCGCCGGCCGGTTCCGACTTGCGAGGACGCCGCGCTTATGGACACTAGACGCGTCCGGCGGCGAATCACATTGCGGGGACGGCGCAGGCATCGTCGCGGCTGAGGCATAGGGGTTCGGCATGGTGCGGATCAGCGCCATCTTCATTGCCGTCTGCATGGTGCTCATCGCCGGCTCGATCGGCCTCGTGGTCTATCTGCGGTTCGGCTTCACCGCCGCCGAAGCGGTACTGGTCGGGCTCGGGCTCCTCACTGCGCTGGCGGTGTACGACGCCGTCGCCGCCCGGCTCCGCGATCGCGCCGAGGCCAGCAACCAGATTTCGACGCTGTCGCGCAATTCCGGCGATCTGGCGCGGCAGCTTGCCGAATTCGGCCGCCGCCTCAACGCCATGGACCAGAAGGTCGAGCAGGTGCTGGAGCGCTCGCTGCAGACGGCGCAGCCGCTCGCCGCCGAACTCGAGGAACTCTCCACCCTGGTCAAGCAACTCGCCGATTCGGTTGCGGCGCACGACCGCGTGCTCGCGCAGGCCGGCGGGCCTGCCAAAGCCGTGCCGCCCCCACTCGACGCGACAGCGGCGAAACCACCCGCGGCGACCGTCGCGCCCGCTGCTGCGCCGGTGCCGCCGGTGCCAGCGCCAGCACCAGCAAAGCCGCCCGCCGAAGCGACCATTCCGGCGTTCGCCGGACTTGAACGCGACGCCATCATCGCGCTGGTCCGGGACGCGATCGAAACCGCCAAAATCGATCTTTATCTGCAACCAGTGGTGACGCTACCGCAGCGCAAGGTGCGCTATTACGAAGCGATGTCGCGGCTCAAGGCCGGCAACGGCGACATGGTGGCCGCCGCCGATTTCCTCAAATATGCCGAGGCCGGCGCGCTGATGCCCAAGCTCGACCATCTCAGCGTGCTGCGCTGCGTGCAGGTGGTGCGCCGGCTGTTGTTGAAGAACCGCGACATCGGCTTGTTCTGCAATCTGTCCGGCACGACGCTTGCCGATCCCGGCTTTCCGCAGTTGCTCGAATTCGTCGAGGCCAATCGCGCCATCGCGCCGTCGCTGGTGTTCGAGTTCAGCCAAAGCGCGGTACGCGCCATGGGGCCGCTGGAGTATGAAAGCCTCGCTGCCGTCGCGGCGCTCGGCTTCCGTTTTGCGATCGACAACGTCACCGACCTTCGCGTCGAGCCGCGCGAGCTCAACGAACGCGGCTTCCGCTTCATCAAAGTACCGGCGGCGCTGTTGCTCAATCGTGCCGGCGCCGCCTCGACCGACATCCATCCCGCCGACCTGTCCGACCTGCTCGGCCGTTTCGGCATCGACCTCATCGCCGACCGCATTGAAAGCGAAAGCACCGTCGTCGATCTGCTCGACTACGACGTGCGGTTCGGACAAGGCTTTTTGTTTGCGCCGCCGCGGCCGGTGCGCGCCGAGGCGCTGCAGACCGGCAACGGCGAGGCGGTCAAGGCAGGCGGCGCCGGCCAGGGTCAAACTGCCGGCGCGCCGCTCGCCGCCATGGCCGCGGCGAATGAGCCGGCCTACAGCGCGCCCGCCCCATTCGCGCGCAGCGGCGGCGTCATCGGCTGACCGAAGTGGCATCTGGCGGCGACCAAGTTGCACGATCTGCGGCGCCGGCGCGCGTGCCGCTCATCGAGCATTTCGGTCCGCTAGCGCGCCATTACGACGTGTTGTTGTGTGACGTGTGGGGCGTCGTGCACAACGGCGTCGCGGCCTTCGCCGACGCCTGCGCGGCGTTGACGCGGTTTCGCGAGCATGACGGCACCGCGATCCTGCTCACCAATGCGCCGCGGCCGGATGCGGCGGTCAAGCGTATCCTCGATCGACTGGGCGTGCCGCAGAAAGCCTACGACGCCATCATCAGCTCCGGCGACGTCACCCGCGGCATTGTCGAGAACAGGATCGAGCAAAGCGTCTTTCATCTCGGACCGGAGCGCGACCTGCCGATCTTCGCCGGCCTCGACGTGCGTTTTGCGCCGCTGGACTGCGCCGATTACGTGGTCTGCTCAGGTCTGTTCGACGACACGATCGAGACGCCGGACAGCTATCGCGGCATGCTGGCGTCGATGCGGGCGCGCGGTTTGTTCATGGTCTGCGCCAATCCCGACGTCGTGGTCGAGCGCGGCGACAAGCTCGTCTATTGCGCCGGCGCACTGGCCGACGTTTACGCGGCGCTCGGCGGCGAGGTGCTGTATTGCGGCAAGCCGCACGCGCCGATCTACGAGGCGGCACTGGTGAAAGCCTCAGGCCTGCGCGGGGCCGTCACGCCGCCGCTGCATCGCGTACTCGCGGTCGGCGATTCGGTGCGCACCGATCTGGTCGGGGCCGCCGCGTTCGGGCTCGAATGCCTCT
>JASHWN010000614.1 GCA_030044035.1 Xanthobacteraceae bacterium | reverse complement strand
GATGAATGAACAGGCGAGTTCGATGTTAAAGCGAATATCTCTCAACCACGTGATCGGTGAATCAGAAGGCATAGATTGAATCCGCCGTGGCGGGTGGCCCGACGTGCGGTTTGAGCGCTTCCTTGTTGACGACGTCGACAGGGCCGGGGAAAAGCGAAGCAACGAAATCCTTCAATTCCACATAAGCAAAAATATCGAGCGAAGCGTCCGGGGCAAGCTCAATCATAATATCGATATCGCTCTCGGGCCGCGCCTCATCGCGCGCGACCGAACCAAACAATGCAGCGTGACGGATACCGCGAGCCCGCAAAGCGTCGGCACTCCTCTGCAAAATGGCTATGACGTCCTGCTTGTTCATATGACGACGATTGGCAAAATCCGTTGCAAATTGCATCAGCCCTGAGCGTCCCGCGCGTCCGCCAGCGGGTGCAGGTCGCGCACCAGGCTTTTGAGGCGCTCCTCCAGCACGTGGGTATAGATCTGCGTGGTCGAAATGTCGGCGTGGCCGAGCAGCGTCTGCACCACGCGCAGGTCGGCGCCGTTGTGCAACAAATGGCTGGCGAAGGCGTGGCGCAAGACGTGCGGGCTTATCTCTCCGGCGCGCAGGCCGGAAGCGGCGGCGAGCGCCTTGAGCTCGCGCGCGAAGTGCTGCCGCGTCACATGCCCGCTTTCGCCGAAAGAAGGGAACAGCCATTTGGATTGTGCGGATTGCGCGTCGCGGCCGGCTTCGGCGAGCAGCGCCAGATAATTCTGCATCGAGCGCTTCGCCGCGTCGTTGAGCGGCACCAGGCGTTCCTTGTTGCCCTTGCCGCGCACCACGATGACGCGGGCGTCGCGGCGCGCCGCCGCAGCCGGCAACGCCACCAGCTCGGAAACGCGCAGCCCCGTCGCGTACAGCGTCTCGAGCAAACAGGCGAGGCGCGCCGCGCGCAGCCGCCGCGGCAGCGGCGCGCCGGGCTCCGGCAACGCGGCGGCGCGCAACAGGCGGTCGACGTCGGCGATCGACAGCGTCTTCGGCAGCGGCCGGGTGCGCTTCGGCCCTTCGAGCACGGCGGCCGGATCGTCGCGGCGGTGCCCTTCGGCGTAGAGAAAGCGATAAAGCTGGCGGATCGCCGACAACCGCCGCGCAACGGTTGCGGCGCGCAAGCCGCGCCGCGTCAATTCGGCCAGGTAGCAGCGCAGCTCTTCGGTTTCCGCATTGGCGATCGTGCGGCGGGTGCCGGCGAGATGCGCGGTGAAATCGGCGAGGTCGCGGCGGTAGGCCGAGAGCGTGTTGGCTTCCGCGCCGCGCTCGGCCGCCAGCATATCGAGGAAAAGTCCGATCAGCCGCTCGTCGGCACGGCGCGCCGCCTGCCCGCGCCCTCGAGCCGCAGCGCCGGCGGGGGTGCCGCTCTTGGTGCCGGCCTTGACGCCGCCCTCATTGGTTCTTGAAGAACTTGGTCGGCGAGATGGTGACGCTGATCTCACGCGGCTTGGGTTGCACGAAATTCGCTAACGAATATAGACCGGCATAGACAAGGGCGCACAAAATCGCCAGCACGGTCAGTAAGCGCAACAGGCTCGGCATCGCAACAACGCCCCGGGCTGATCCTATTGGTGCCGGTGCAGCGGACCGAGTACGATCATGTCCGACCGGGTCTGACAAGGGCTCTACCGCCGCAGCGGGACGGCCGGGCGAGAGCCGCGCACGAGAGTGCACATGACTGATATTGCGTTGCAAAATGACGCCAATGCGGCTGTGCCGCCGGATGCGATCCGGGCCGCGCTCGAGCGCCGCTCGGTGGTCCTGGTCGGCATGATGGGGGTCGGCAAGTCCTCGATCGGGCGCCGGCTCGCCACCCGTCTGGGTATCCCGTTCGTCGACGCCGATGCCGAGATCGAGAAGGCGGCCGGCATGAGCATTTCCGACATTTTCGCCCGCCACGGCGAAGCCGATTTCCGCAGCGGCGAGGCGCGGGTGATCGCGCGGCTGCTCGACGCCGGGCCGCAGGTTTTGGCCACCGGTGGCGGCGCCTTCATGAACGAGGGGACGCGCGCGACCATCAAGCGCAAGGGCGTCTCGATCTGGCTTTCGGCCGAGTTCGAGGTGCTGATGCGGCGCATCGCCAAGCGCAAGAACGAGCGGCCGATGCTGCAAACCGAGAATCCGGACGAGACATTGCGCGGCCTCATCGCGCTGCGCGAGCCGACCTATGCGCTGGCCGACATTACCGTGCAATCGCGCGAGGTGCCGCACGACGCGATCGTCAACGAAATCGCCGCGGCGCTCGCCGGTTTCTTGAACGTTGCGGCCGCGCCGCCGCGGAAGGACGGCGCATGAACGAATTGACCGGCAGCGATCCGGGCCTGGTCGAGGTCAAGCTCGGCGCGCGCAGCTACGCCATCGTGATCCGGCGCGGCCTGATCGACTCGCTCGGCGGGCTCATCGCCGCGCTGCGCCCCGGCGCCGGCACCTTCATCGTCACCGACTCGAACGTGGCCGCCCACATTTTGCCGGCCGCAACCGCGGCGCTCGAGAGCGCCGGCATCAAATACGGCTCCATCATCGTCCATCCCGGCGAAGGCTCGAAGAGCTTCGCGGTGTTTGAGCAACTGTGCGAAGCGATCGTCGGCGCGCGCATCGAGCGCGGCGACCTCATCATCGCGCTCGGCGGCGGCGTGATCGGCGACCTCGCCGGCTTCGCCGCTGCGGTGGTGCGGCGCGGCTTGGATTACGTCCAGGTGCCGACCACGCTGTTGGCGCAGGTCGATTCGTCGGTCGGCGGCAAGACCGCGATCGATTCCCGCCATGGCAAGAATCTGGTCGGCGCCTTCCATCAGCCGATCCTGGTCGTTGCCGACACCGCGCTGCTCGACACGCTGCCGGTCCGCGAATTCCGCGCCGGCTATGCCGAAGTGGTCAAATACGGCCTCCTCGGCGACGCCGCCTTCTTCGCCTGGCTCGAGGCCAACTGGCGCGACATCTTCGCCGGCGGCGCCGCGCGCGACCACGCCATCGCGGTGAGCTGCCGCGCCAAGGCCGACATCGTCGCGCGCGACGAGCGCGAGACCGGCGACCGGGCGCTCCTCAATCTCGGCCACACGTTCGGCCACGCGCTCGAAGCGGCGTGCGGCTTTTCCGACCGGCTGCTACACGGCGAAGCCATCGCCATCGGCATGGCGCTGGCGTTTGAATTCTCGGCGGCGCGGCAGGGCTTGCTGCCGAAAGCCGAGGCGGCGCGCGTCATCCGGCATCTCGCTACCGTCGGATTACCCACCAAAATCAGAGATATTCCCGGCACCCCGCCGACGGTCGATCGACTGATGGAGTTGATCGGTCAGGACAAGAAAATAAAGCGCGGACAGCTTACATTTATTCTGGCACGCGGCATCGGTTCGGCCTTCGTCGAAACCGGGGTCGATGCCGCCGAGGTGCGCGGGTTTTTGAGCGAGAAGCTCGCCGAACGATGACTTTGCGATGACCCTTCTGGATTGGCTCACTGTCGCGGCGATCGCGATCTGCCTGTTGTTGTCCGCGTTCTTCTCGGCGAGCGAGACGGCGCTGACTGCATCGTCGCGCGCCGCCATGCTGCGGCTGGAACGGCAGGGCAGCCGCGACGCCGGCATCGTCAACCGGCTGTTGGCGACCCGCGAGCGCCTGCTCGGCGCCATCCTGCTCAGCAACAACCTCACCAATACGGCGGCCTCGACGCTCGCGACCGGGCTCCTGCTGACGCTGTTCGGCAAAGCCGCCATCGTCTATGCCACGCTGATCATGACGGTGCTGATCTTCGTCGTCGCCGAGGTGCTGCCGAAGACCGCCGCCTTCAACATGCCGGATCGGATGGCACTGGCCGTGGCGCAGCCGATCGCCCGCATGGTGCGCTGGTTTCTGCCGATCCTGGTCGCGGTCGAATGGCTGGTGCGGCTTATTCTGCGCGCCTTCGGCATGCCGGTCGGCAAGCTGCAGTCGATCCTCTCGCCGCGCGAAGAGCTGCGCGGCGCCGTCGATCTCCTGCATCGCGCCGGCGTCGTCGAAAAGCTCGACCGCGACATGATGGGCGGCGTGCTCGACCTGCGCGAGCTGACCGTCTCCGACGTCATGGTCCACCGCACCAAGATGGTGATGCTCGACGCCGACGAGCCGCCACAGGACATCGTCGATGCGGTACTCGCCGCCGCTGTCACCCGCTTGCCGCTATGGCGTGGCTCGCCCGACAATATTGTCGGCGTTCTGCACGCCAAGGATCTGCTCCGCGCCTTCCATGCGGCTGGCGGCGATGTCTCCAAGATCGATATTGCCAGTCTGACCACGCCGCCCTGGTTCGTGCCGGACACCACCCCGCTCTACGAGCAGCTCACAGCATTCCGCGCGCGTAAGACAGCGCTGGCGCTCGTGGTCGACGAGTACGGCGAGCTCGAAGGTTTGGTGACGCTCGAAGACATCGTCGAGGAAATCGTCGGCGACATCACCGACGAACACGACATCGCCGTGCCCGGCGTGCGGATGCTGCCGGACGGCTCGGTCAACGTCGACGGCGCGGTCCCGGTGCGCGATCTCAACCGGGCGATGGACTGGAATATCCCGGACGACGAGGCGACCACGATCGCGGGCGTCGTCATCCACGAGGCGCGCTCGATCCCCGAGCCCGGCCAGAGCTTCACGTTTCACGGCTACCGCTTTCACGTCCTGCGCAAGAGCCGCAACCGCATCATCGCGCTGCGCGTCACGCCGCTCGCCCGCAAGGTGACGGCGAAGGCGGGCTGAGCTTAAACTCCGTCCCCCTTGCGGGGGAGGCGAAACCGAAAAAGGAGAGCACACATCATGCCAAATGGCAGCTACGAGACAGTCAAGATCGAGCGCGACGAGGGCGCCAATGCCGGCATCACCTGGGTGATCCTCAACCGGCCGGAAAAGCGCAACGCCATGAGCCCGCAGCTGCATTTCGACATGGCCGACGTGCTCAACGAGCTGGAAAGCGACGCCCGCACCAAGGTGCTGGTGCTCACCGGCGCCGGCGAAGCGTGGTGCGCCGGCCAGGATCTGAAACTTTATTTCCGCGATCTCGACAACAAGCCGGCCGAGCGCGCCCGCGCCGCCTGGGCCAGCCACTACTGGCGCTGGCAGAAGCTGTTCACCTACGCCAAACCGACCATCGCCATGGTCAACGGTTTCTGCTTCGGCGGCGGTTTTACGCAGCTTATCGCCTGCGACTTCGCCATCGCCGCCGAGGACGCCAAATTCGGCCTCTCCGAGGTCAATTGGGGCATCCTGCCGGGCGGTTTCGTCTCCAAGGCGCTGACCGACGCGCTGTCGCTGCGCGACGCGGTCTGGCTGGCGATGACGGGCGAGACCTTCGACGGCAAAATGGCCGAGAAAATCCGGCTGATCAACAAGGCCGTGCCGCGCGACAAGCTGCGCGAAGAAACCGTGGCGCTGGCGCAGCGCTTGTTGAAGCTCAACCCCGAGGTCTTGAAGGCGACAAAAATCGCGGTGAAAAACGTCCGCTCGGTTCCGCACGAGCAGGCGGCCGATTATCTACAGGCCAAGAGCCAGGAGATGCGCTTGCAGGACAAGGAAGGCGGTCGCGCCAAGGGCATGAGCCAGTTCCTCGATGACAAGAGCTATCGGCCGGGTTTTGGGCCGTATGCGCGCTCGACCGAATGCGCGTAAGCGGCGCGGCACGCTTACCGGAAAGGCAAGTCAAGATGGATACGCAGACCAAGCCGAGAACTTTCGACATCGGACCGGCGCCGGCGCCGATCGATCCCGGCGTCCGCATCGGCCATGTGCATCTCAAAGTCGCCGATCTCGAACGGGCGCTGGCGTTCTATTGCGGCGTGCTCGGCTTCGAGCTGACCCAGCGGCGGCCGGGCGCGGCATTCATCTCCGCCGGCGGCTATCACCACCACATCGGGCTCA
>JASHWN010000613.1 GCA_030044035.1 Xanthobacteraceae bacterium | reverse complement strand
ATCTGGAAACCACCGGCGGCTATCCGCGCGAGCGCGCCGACATCGCCGTGCACGGCACCGGCAAGGTCGACGTCGTGGTCGGCACGCTGTCGAGCGGCCAGAGCCACGAGACCACGTTCGCGCAATGCGTGGCGGAATGGCTCGGCGTGCCGTTCGACGACGTGCACGTGTTCGAGAACGACACCGACGTGGTCAAGGAAGGCGGCGGCTCGCATTCGGCGCGCTCGATGCGGCTCGCCGGCATCGTCATGGGCAACGCGTCGGACGCCATCATCGACAAGGGCAAAAAGATCGCCTCCCATATGCTGGAAGCCGCCGAGGACGATATCGGCTTCGCCGCCGGCCGCTTCAGCGTCAAAGGCACCGACCGCGCTATCGGCATCATCGAAGTGGCGGCAGCGGCCGAACGCAACGACGACGCGCTGCCGCAAGATTTGCGCGGGCCGCTGGCCGCGACATCGGACGAAACCATCCGCCAGCTCGGCTTCCCCTACGGCGCGCATGTCTGCGAAGTGGAAATCGATCCCGACACCGGCGCGCTCGATCTCGCTAGCTACGTCGCGGTCGACGACGTCGGCCGCGCCATCAATCCGATGGTGGTGCACGGCCAGACGCACGGCGGCGCCGCGCAGGGCATCGGCCAGGCGCTGTGGGAGTGCTGCACCTACGACGCCGACGGCCAACTGCTCGCCGCGTCGTTCATGGACTACGCCATGCCGCGCGCCGACATTCTGCCGTCGTTCATCACCGCCATCAGCGAGGTGCCCACCCCGACCAACAAGCTCGGCGTGCGCGGCGCCGGCGAAGGCGGCACCACCGGCGCGCTCGGCGCCGTGGTCAACGCCGTGGTCGACGCGCTCGCCGAATTCGGCGTCAGCCACATCGAAATGCCGGCGACGCCCGAACGCATCTGGCGCGCGATCCGGGACGGGAAGAAATGACTCCCTCTCCCGGCACAGCGGGGAGAGGTGAAGAAAAAAGGAGCAATCATGCCGGACATTTTGAGCCAACGGGACGGGCCGATCCTGCGCGTCACTCTGAACCAGCCGGAGCGCGGCAACGCCGTGTCCGACGCCATGGTGGCGGAGCTCAGCAGCATCATCGAAGGCGCCGACAAGACGTCGAGCGTCGTCGTGCTGCGCGGCGCCGGCAAGGATTTTTGCGTCGGCCGCGCCGGCATGGGACAACGACCGCCGACAGAACCGGACGCTTATGAGCGCCGCACGTTCAGCGATGTCGTCTTCGATTGCTACGGCGCCATGCGCAACGCCAAAATCCCGATCGTCGCCGCGGTGCAGGGCCGCGCGCTCGGTTTCGGCTGCGCCATCGCGGCGGCCTGCGACATCACGCTGGCGAGCGACCAAGCCACCTTTCAAGTGCCCGAGATGGCGCACAACATTCTGCCCACCATGGTGATGTCGTCGTTCGTCGATCGCGTGCCGCGCAAGGCGATGAGTTATCTGGTGTATTCGCAGGCCGAAATCGGCCCGGAGCGCGCGCTCGCGTTTGGCATCGTCAGCGACGTCGTGCCGGCGGCCAAACTCGACAGCGCGGTGGAAACGTTGTGCGCCGCGATCCTCAAGGCGCCGCGGCCGGCGATCCTCGGCGTCAAGGAATATGTGAAAACCGCGCCCGACATGGCGGTGTTCGGCGCCGTCGAATTCGCCCGCAACCTGCACGCCACGGTCAATTCATCGGGCCAGATGCGGCGCAAGCATTAGCCGTCACTTCAGGCTCGACTCGCGCACGAACGAAAGCCCCGGCTCGCGCCGGGGCCTTCTTTATTGATAGCTCTGCGATTAGTCGCAGACGCGACGGCGCACCGTCACCTCGTTACCGGACGGCTGACGTGGTTGTCGATGATGGTGCGGCAATTACCATAGTCGTAGTAGTGCCGCGGACCGATGCCGACGCCACCGAGTCCGATGTGGATGTCCTGGGCGCTCGCCGCGCCGGCCGAGACCATCAGGGCCGCGACTGCGGACAGTGCCAAAACAATGCGCTTCATAGTGCCTGTTCCTCTCTCTGTTTTCGGGGGACGAACAGATAAAATTCTGCGGCGCCTTTTTGTTCCGATCTTCGGCAAAGCATTTGCCACAGCTTGGTGTGCAGCTCGCGCAGTTCCGTTTTGAACAGGCGTTCACGATTGTTCCCGACCTTCACCACAACCAGAACCGATTGCGACCCGCGGCGCCCGCGCGATTGTGGCATCCGAATGTCCGGCATGCCTTCGCGTGCCCGGATCAGGGCCGTGGATGGCGCACGGCAGGCCGCGAAGCGGTCACATTTTCATGCGGCCATGGCGCGGGGCCGCCCGAATGGCGGGCGGTAAGTCGGGGAGTCATCATGACCTTTGTCAGACCACGTGGAGCGGAGGGCGATCGGCCGGGCGTAGAGGTCGAGAGCAATATCCGCGAATTGGTGCGCCGCGACGCCACCGCTTTGCGTCAGGCGGAGAGTGACAGCGAACTCGCGGCCAACAATCTGAGCACCTTGCTGCGCCGCGTCTCGGCCCACTCGACGCGCGAGATCGATCTTCTGATCGCCGAGTTGCGGACCTTGCGCGACAAGCTGCACGCCGACGGCAACCGCGTCGAGCGCGAGATCGTCGAATATGCGGCGCTGAGCCAGTCGGTGATTCAGCTGACGAAAATCATCGCCGACGGCGTCATGCAGATCAAAAAAGTACCGGACGCGCCCAGCATCACCGAATAATTGCGACAGCCGGCGGCCGCGGCTCTAGTCGCGGCCGATCTGTCGTTCCGGCTGCGGCCTGCTCGCGCGCCGATCGATCCCGGCGCGGCGGTCATGACCCGACCGCCGTTCGCCAAGCGTTGCTTTTTCCTGATCGGAGCGCGTGTCGATGCCGCTGCGCCGGTCGTTCTCGGAACGGCGGCTCGCCGCCGCGCGTCTATCGTCTGTCGCCATGACGAAGCCTCGGTTTGTCGCACGATGCGCTGTGCCGGGTGAACAATCTGTTAAATGCGCGTGGGCGTAGGAGCGCTGGGCTTCGCGCAACCAAAGAATGCACCGCGCCGTCAATTCCGTTTCCGATCGAAGCCCGTCGCGGCTTTCTCTGATCGTCGAGAAGTTAGCCTCAAGTAATCACAGCCGGCCGTTGAACGCGTCGGCGATGAACTGATGGGTCAGCGCGTAGGTCTGCCGGGTCGCCGGTTCGTCCCAGCCGGACACGCCGGGCACGTCGAAACCCTGATCGGTGTAGGCGTGATAGATGCCGCTGAACACCAGCATCTCCCACCTGGCGCCGGCGGCGTCCATCTCGGCCTCGAAGGCATCGCGGTCGGCCTTCGGCACCACCGGATCGGGCGCGCCATGGGTGACCAGGAGCCTGGCCTTGACCGCACCCTTGTGCGCCGGCGCTGTGGTTTTCAGATCGCCGTGGATCGACACCGCGGCGGCGATATCGGCGCCGTCGCGCGCCAGCTCCAAGACGTTGCCGCCGCCGAAGCAGAAGCCGATCGCGGCGCGGCGGCCGTCGATCAGGTCGCGCCTGTTGCCTTCGGCGGTCAGCGTGTCGAGCGCGGCGCGGATGCGCGCCCGCGCTTCGGCGGCGTTGGCGCGCAGCGGATTGGCGAGCGGCGGCGCCTCGCCGAAATCGGCCGGCCGCGTGCCGGCTCCGTACATGTCGGCGACGAGCACCACGTAGCGGTCGCCGGCAATGAGCGTGCCGCGCTCGATCGCCTTGTCGGTCACGCCCATCCAGTTCGGCGCCAGCAGCACCGCCGGGCGGCGGCCGGAGACTTTTTCCTCGTAGATGAGCGCGCCTTCCGCGGTGAGGGCGCCCATGGCGTATCTGATGGTTTCGACCCTCATGCGATCTCCTCCTCATCGTCATTGCCGGGCTTGACCAGGCTTGACCCGGCAATCCATGGGGCAACCAGGAGCCCACATGAGCGACAATTCAGCATGGTCCGCCGGTTCAAGCCTCGCGGTGACGAAGCAAGAATATGCCCGCCAAGGAAGCGGCGCCCAATGTTGTGTTCTGCGCGAAAACTTATACTGTGCGGCGCCGTGACGGCATATCTCCCTATCCTCCGTCGTTGCAGCGTCGCGTACGGCAAGGCCAGCGACGATTGTCATCGCCATCCACAGCGGCGACGCGTTCACCGACCTGATCATCTTCGGCCCAAGCCTTTGCGTTGAAATACGAAATTCTGCTACTGGGAATATAAGATAACTTTTAGTTGCTTTACTCAACGATAAGTGTATATCTCTGTAATCCGCTACCAAAAGAACAGGCCTGACCCCGTCGAACCTGCCGCGGCGCGCCGCGCCGGCAAGACCGTCTGCGACGTGCCGCAAGTCCCACCCGAAGCGGATTCATCAAGGAGGTAAAACATGGCGAAGATAATATCACAGGTTCTCCTGCTCTCATGCGCTTTAGGCGTTGCGGCACCGGTCGCCGTGAACGCTCAGCAAAGGCCTGATGCGAACGGCCAGGTGGGCGCCGAAGCCACTCACACGTTCGCGACCACGACCTCTCCGGCCACGGCGTGTCTACAGCTGCACCTGGGCAGCACGGTCTTCAACTTCAACGTGAGCATCAATGCCGACGTCTATCCCTATCCGATCACTGGCGGCACGATCACGGGCTCGATCTGCCAAGCGCCTTCTTGGAAGGTGACCGGCGGAACGTTGGGCAATGCTCTGACCATCCAGGGCAGCCGTCCCTCGGGAAACTCATGCTCGACCTCGATCTCTGTCATCGGAAACTTCAACAATCCGTCGAGCTACATCGGTACCTATGGCTTCAACGGTTCGAGCACGATGTTCGATCACCACACTTTGTTCCTCGGCTACAATCGTCCGACCTGTCCGTGACCTTGTTGAACGCCTTCATGTCTGTCGCGCCACGGGTGGCTAGGCGAAATACAGGCGACGCAGCGTGACCACGCCGTCGTCGCCGGCGCGGCGGTAACCCGAACTGGGCTTGCGCCGGCCCAGCACTACGCCCGATCTCGCATCGATCAGGGGCCGCAACATTGCATTCCGCGGCAAACCCTATAGTTTGCCGCGCGCATGATCGTCGTTGCCATCGACATCGGCGGCACGTTCACGGACCTGGTCGGTTTCGACGCCAAGGCCGGCCGCTTCGTCGAGGCGAAAAGCCTGACCACGCCGCGCGAGCTGACCCAGGGCGTGCTCGACTGCATCCGCAAGAGCGGGCTCGACGCCGCTTCGATCGACGAGCTGATCCACGGCTCGACTATCGCCATCAACACGCTGATCGAGCGCACCGGCGCCAAGACCGGGCTCATCGTCACCAGCGGCACCCGCGACGTCTACGTCGTCGGCCGCGGCAACCGCCCGGAAGCCTATAATCTGTTCTTTCACCGCCATCGGCCGCTGGTGCCGCGGCATCTGAGCTGCGAGGTCGAGGAGCGGCTGACCAGCGTCGGCGAAATTTTCCGCCCGCTGAACAAGGCGAGCGTCGCCGAAGCGTGCCGCACGCTGGCGAACGCCGGCGTCGAAGCTATTGCCGTGTGCCTGCTGCACTCCTACGTCGATCCGGCGCACGAACGCATCGTCGGCGCGATGGCGAGCGAAGCGCTGCCGCGCGCCTACCTGTCGCTGTCGCAC
>JASHWN010000612.1 GCA_030044035.1 Xanthobacteraceae bacterium | reverse complement strand
CGGCCGCAGCGGTGCCGTGCGGCGGCGAGGAGATCGCGCGCGGCAGCGTCGGCCGGGTCGTCGATGGCCGCAGCTTCGTGCTCGATGACGGACGCGAGGTGCGTTTGGCCGGCATCGAGACGCCGCCGCCATCTGCCCAAGACACTGGCGCTCAAGGCAGCGGCGGCAAAGACACTGGCACCAAAATCACCGACGCTAAAGAAACCGGCATCAAAGACTCCGGCGCGCCGGGAGGCGGCGCAGCCGCCCGAGAGGCACTCGCGACGCTGCTCACCGGCGCGCAAGTCACCCTGCGGCGCGCGGAATTTGCCTCCGATCGTTACGGCCGGCTCCTCGCCTATGTGGACATTGCGCAATCGCCGGCGCCGCGTTCGGCGCAGGCCGAATTGCTGGCGCAAGGCTTTGCCCGCGTCAGCGATCTCGTCGGCGAGCGGGACTGTGCGGCCGAACTGTTGCGCCGGGAAAAAGCGGCACGCGCCGCGAAGCTTGGCCTGTGGGCCGATCCGTATTATGACCCGCTCCGGGCCGACAAGCCGGCGGATATCCTGGCGCGGCGCGGCCGCTTTGCGCTCGTGGAAGGCGATGTGGTGTCCGTGCATGGCAGCGGCGCCACGATCTATGTGAATTTCGGGCGGCGCTGGTCGGACGAATTCGCGGTCACGATTCGGAAGCGAAACGAGCGTAAGTTCGCGGCGGCAGGGGTTGAGGTGAACGGGCTTGCCGGCCGCCGGGTGCGGGTGCGCGGCTTTATCGAGGCGCGCGGCGGCTTTGCCGGCAGTCCGTGGCGGGCGCCCTGGATCGAGGCGGCGCGCCCGGAGCAGATCGAGACGGTCGACCGCGACGAGACGCGGGTGATGCGGTGATGGGTCGGGGACTTTTTTCGTCTTTTTCGGGCCATGCGGGCCGCTGCGCTGCCGGCGCGGCGTTTCTTGCGCTGGCGGCGCTGCTGCTCACCGCCTGCTCGGTCGCTCCGGATACGGTCGGGCCGCAGGTCGCGGCGCCGCCCGCCGTCAAGCCCGCTCCGGCCGAGCCCGATCTCTCGGCTGCGGAGCTGCGCGAGCATCAGCGCATCCTCGCCACCTATGGCGGCGTCTATAACGATCCGCGCCTGCAGACCATGGTCGAGCAGCTGGTCGAGCGCCTGGTCGCGGCGTCCGAGCGGCCCGACCTGCACTATCGCGTCACCATGCTCAATTCGCGCTCGGTCAACGCCTTTGCGCTGCCGACCGGGCAGCTCTACTTGACCCGCGGCCTGATCGCGCTGGCCAACGACGAGTCCGAGCTTGCCTCCGTGATCGGCCACGAAATGGGTCACGTCATCGCCCGCCATGCCGAGGCGCGCGAGGAACAGATCCGCGACGCCGACCTCTCCAACCGCGTGTTCACCGACGTGGTCAGCAATCCGGAAGCGGGCGCGCTGGCGCTGGCCAAATCGAAACTCCGGCTGGCGACCTTTTCGCAGAAGCAGGAACTGGAGGCCGACGCCATCGGCATCGGCATCGCCTCGCGCGCCGGCTACGATCCGTATGGCGCGGTGCGCTTCCTGGCATCGCTCGAGCGCAATTCCGAGCTGAAAGGCAAACAGACCTCGGCCATCAATCCGAGCGCGCCCGACTTCCTGTCGTCGCATCCGGCGACGCCGCAGCGCATCACCAACGCGCTCGCCACCGCCCGCCAGTTCAAGCCGCCGGCGGACGATACTCCGGCGCAGCGTGCCCAGGCGCACGACACTTATCTCGGCGACATCGACGGCATCGTCTATGGCGAGGACCCGAACGAGGGCTTCGTGCGCGGTCGGCGCTTCCTGCATCCGCGGCTCGGCTTCACCTTTACGGCGCCCGAGGGTTTCGTGCTCGACAACACCGCGCAGGCGGTGCTGGGGGTCAAGCATGGCGGCGGCGCTGCGCTGCGGCTCGACGTGGTGCGGGTGCCGGCCGAGCAGAGCCTCGCCGCTTATCTGACCTCCGGCTGGATCGAGAACATCGATCCGGCGAGCGTGCAGGACATCACCATCAGCGGCTTTCCGGGCGCGACTGCGACCGCCAAGGGCGACGAGTGGGATTTCAGGCTCTATGCGCTACGTTTCGGCAGCGACGTCTATCGCTTCATCTTCGCCGCCAAGCGCTTCAATCCGGAAACCGATCGCACCTTCCGCGAGTCGGTCGGCACGTTCCGCCGCATGTCGCTTGCCGAAATCGAGGAGGCGAAGCCGCTGCGGCTGCGTATGGTCAAGGTTGCGCCGGGCGATACGGTCGAGAAACTGGCGGCGAAAATGGCGGTGCCCGACCGTCAGGTCGAGCGCTTCCGCGTCCTCAACGGCCTCGACCCCGGCGACAAGCTCAAACCCGGCAGCGAAGTCAAAATGGTCGTCGAATAGCCCGTTTACCTTCGCCGAAAGCGGGGGAAAATCCCCTCGTTTCCGCCTATTCCAGCCCGATCGGCTGCGCTATCATGGAACCAAGGCCGAATGGCCAAGGGGGGAGCGTATGCCCAAGAAACGACGGGCGGTGCCCATTGTGGTATCGCTTGGCATTGTCTGCACCGTCACAATCGCCCTCTTGTATTTCAAGCTGGCGAGGACGGGCCTGCACCATCCGATCTTCGTCTATCTGCCGCCGATCGCGCTGCTCGCCATGATCTATGGCAGCGTGCCGGCTTTGATCGGCGCTGCCGCGGCGCTGGCGTCGGCCACTTATTTTCTCTACGAGCCGGCCTACAGCTTCGCGATCGCCAACAGGCTCGAAGTCGGCGACCTGCTCTGGTTCGCGCTGTTGGCCGTCATCGTGACCAAATGCGCCCGCGCCTTGCGGCCGTCACCAAAGCTGCCGGAAGCCGTTACGGCTGGTCGTAGGGTGGGCAAAATCGTTTGATAAACAGAACGCGTGGGCATTGCGCCGAACGATTTTGCCCACGCGTCAACTCCCCGCGGGCACAATGCCCACTCTACGGTTCGCCGGCGCGATTAAAATTGCGAGGCGAGCTGATCGAGGCCCATGACGTGGGCCAGATTGCGGACTTCGTCCTTTTGCTCGGACGAGAAGCTCATCAGGAGCGGAATCGCCGCGGATTTGAGATCCTGCACTTCGCTGCTGTTCGGATCGAGCGCGCCAGGGTGGGCGCCGCGCCGATGCGCCTCATGCGTCTCATGCGCCTTGGCAAAGGCGATGTTGCGTAACGCGGCTTCGACCGCCGGCCACATTTCTTCCTGCTCCGGTGTCAAATGCAGGCGTTGCTTGATGCTGGCAATCTGCGCCTCGTCGAGCATGTAGCCGGGGCGATTGGCGAGATGGGTGACCGCCGGATGCGGCTTCGGTATCCCGGCCAGTTGGGCGGGCTTGGGCGAGAGGGCGTCCGCGGCGGCAGCGACGGCGGGCGGCGCCGGCGACGGCTGCGCCGGCTCAGCGGCGGCTGGCTCTGCGGGCGGCGGCGGTGCCATCGCGGGCTGCGGCAGCATCGGCTCCGGCTCGAACAGCGCAAGTTCGGTCGAACCGACCACGCCGGCCGGCGCATCATCATGAGATTCCGGTGCCGGCTGCGCCTGCGCAATATTCATGGTTTGCGGGAAGCGCAGCGCAATCGTTTCGGCGGCCGAAGCCGTTTGCGCGCTGCGCACCGCCTGCGCGTTCCAATTGCCGATCAAATATCCGATGCCGGCGGCAACGAGGGTCAGAACGAGCCGGCCGTGCCAGGCTGATTTCCGCCGCGTCCGCCGCATGCCTGGCGCCCCCTCGGTCCCCTGTTGGCTAGCTATGTCCTTTCAAATGAAGCTTAATTTATGACTAAGCGGAGGATTTTTGCCGGCGGAACTCGCCGCGCTTGAGCGCCAAGTGCGCAAACCAGCCGCACAAAAGAGCAAAGGCCCGGCGTGATGCCGGGCCTCTTATCGATTGGCGAAAACTGCCAACGAGCCTACGCAGCCTCTTCGGCCACCACCGCCTCGTCCTCGGCCTCGGGCTTGGGCCCGCGGCGCGGACCTTTGGCGAGCGCCGCTTCGATCTCCTTGACCGCTTCGGTCTCGGTGAGCCGCTGCACCGCAGCGATCTCCCGCGACAGCCGGTCGAGCGCCGCTTCGTAGAGCTGCCGCTCCGAATAGGACTGCTCCGGCTGGGTCTCCGAGCGGTACAGGTCGCGCACCACCTCGGCAATGGCGACGATATCGCCGGAATTGATCTTGGCCTCGTATTCCTGGGCGCGGCGCGACCACATGGTGCGCTTGATCCGGGCGCGGCCCTTGAGCGTCTCGAGCGCACGCTTGACCAGCGGCGTCTCGGCAAGCTTGCGCATGCCGACGGAGGCGACCTTCGCGGTCGGCACCCGCAGCGTCATCTTGTCCTTGACGAAGTTGATGACGAACAGTTCGAGCCGGGCTCCGGCGACCTCTTGTTCCTCGATGGCCACGATCTGACCGACACCGTGGGCCGGATAGACGATGAACTCGTTGGTCTTGAAGCCTTGTCGCTGCGTAGTCTTCTTCACGTTCATTCCCAAAGTTGCTCCTTCCGCCTCGGGCTTGCGCCGTTGCGCGGGCTTTGCCACGCCCACCCGGTTCCGGGTGATTGCATGCGTGGGTCGTGATGGCCTCCGGCTCGCGCGGGAGGAGGATTTTGTCGCCTTCCGGGTCATCCCGGCAGCACTCTTCTTAGAACGATGACGAGTTTTCTCTGCCACTGCTCTCGCGTGGTTCACACGCCTCTTTTGACGGTTCCTCGAAAAATCCCCGGACAAATTGGCTCCAAACAGAGACGGAGCGCGATATCGGGGGTGTTTTTCATTATATCGCGTGCCTTATAGCACATTTTCCGCAAAAATCAAAGGTTTATGGACCTGCGAAAGCGTCGCATGCGGCCATTTCTTAACAATAGTTAATGATGGAAATTCGCAATTGCTGCGAGCGGCTAATCGCCCGCGCCAGGATTGGGCGAGAAATGCTCTTCGAACTTGTTGGGCTTGCCTTCCCACTGCTTGGCGTCGGCCGGCGGCTCGCCTTTGGTCGTGATGTTCGGCCAGACCTTGGCGTATTCGGCATTGAGTGCCAGCCACTTGTCGGCGCCGGGTTCGGTATCTGGTTTGATCGCCTCGACCGGGCACTCCGGCTCGCAGACGCCGCAATCGATGCATTCTTCGGGATGAATGACGAGCATGTTCTCGCCCTCGTAGAAGCAATCCACAGGGCAGACTTCCACGCAGTCCATGTATTTGCATTTGATGCAATTGTCGTTGACGATATAGGTCATCTGCGCACTCTAAATCGCTTTTTGGCGGGCCCCGCTCCTAGCGCATGGGTCAGTGGTGTGCAAGTTCGCCGCCCCGCAGGCCCCCGGCTTGCGGGCATCTCATCCGGTCAGTTCTTCATATAGCGTGTCGCCGGAGCCGGCGGGACCCCTGCGCTCGCGAAATCCGCGCACTTTGAGCACCCGCACGCTGCGGTCCAGCGCCACAGTGATGACGTCGCCGCTGCGCACCATGCGGCCAGGTGCGCCAATGCGCATGCCGTTGACCCGCACATAACCCGCACCCGCCAGCGCCGCCGCGGCGCCGCGGGTACGCACCAAGCGCGCATGCCAGAGCCAGCGATCGATGCGTTGCCGGTCGATTTCGGCCGCCACTTTAGCGGCGCTCCTTGGCCTCGGCCTCGAGCTGGGCCTTGAGCGCGGCGAGCTTGGCGAACGGCGAGTTCGGGTCGGGCGCTTTTTCCCGTTCGCGGCGGTCGAAGCGGGCCGGCCGCGGCGGTCGGCGATCCTGCTCGCGCGGTGGACGGTCGGGTCGGTCGGGGCGGTCGGGGCGATCCCGGCGGTGGTCGCGGTCCCGACGCCGGCGATAATGCGGCTGCCGTTCCGGCTGGCCTGATGCCGCGCTACTGGCCGCTTCAGCGGGCGCTTCCGCAGGTTGCGCCTCGCCGTGCTGGGCCGGCGCTGCCGCTTCGCCCCGCGTCGCCGTGCGGTGCTCGCGGCTGTCGCGGCGGCGCTCGCGCGGACGCCGCGGTCTGTCGGAGCGGCTCGGCCGCCAGACCTCGACCATGATCGGTTCTGCCGCAGCGGGCGTCGGCTCTGTTGCGGCCGCCGCGGCCGGCTCGGCGGCAGTGCTCTCTTGTGGCGCGGCAGCGGTCGAGTTGGCAGCGCTTTCGGAGGCGACTGGTTCGGTCGTCGACTCGGCTTCAGCGCCGGTCGCCTCTACGGTTTGTGGCGCGTCGGCAGCCAATGGACTTTCGGCCGGGGGAGGCGATGGACTTTCAGGCGATTCGGGCAACGGACTTTCAGGTGACGGGCTTTCAAGCGATGCCGAGCCGGTGTCGGAGGCTTCTGCTTGGTTCGAGGAAGCCGCCGCGTCTGGCGAAGCGGCCTCTTCGGTGACGTTCTCCGGCTCCTTCTGCGGCGGCGCCGGTTCGGGCGGCTTCGCCCGCAGCTCCATGCGGTAGCCGAGCGAGCGCAATACCGAGGCAAAATCTTCGCCGGCGGCGCCGATCAGCGACGTCATGCCGTTGACGACGGTGAAGCCGCCGCCCGGGAACGCCGCAGCCGGCTTCGGTCCGAGAGCGCTCTCGCGCCACGCCAGCGCCGGCCGGATCAGGTCGGCGAGGCGTTCGAGAATGTCGACCCGCACGGCGCGCTCGCCGCACGCGCGGTAGCCGGCCATGCGATAGAGCGCGGGATCGATGTCGCGATTGACCGGTATCGAGGTGCGGCCGCTTGCCGCCAGATGCAACAGCTCGTCGATCGCTTGCGACTGCGCCTCTCCATGGGACAGCGCCCAGAGCTGCACGGCGAGCGCGCGCGGGCCGGGCTTGAGCAGCGCCGGGGTGTAAACGTGATAGGCGCCAAAGCGCACGCCGTATTTGCGTAAAGTAGCGCGGTCGGGCTGCTGCAGCCCTTTGACCTCGTCGGCGACTTTCGTTCGCTCCAGCACTCCGAGCGCCTCGACGATCTGGAACGCCACGCCGCGGGCGATGCCGGTGATATCGGCCGCCGCCGAAAGCTCGAACAGCGGCCCGAGCGCTTTTTCGACGTGCGTTTTGAGCCAGCGGTCGAGCCGTTCCTGCACGCCGTCACGCGGCGCGCCGGTGAGCTGCTCGTCGGCGATCAGACGCAGACGCGGGCGCAATACCTCCTCGCCGGCGAGCAGCTTGCCGACGGCCGCGCCGGTCCAGCGGATCGTGCCGTCGGAGGCGAGCACGAATTGCTCGTCGGACGCCGCGGCAAGCCGCGTCGCGCGCGCGGCAATTTCGCCGGCGAGCGCCTTCTGCGCGGCATTCTGCAGCGCCTTGGCCTCCGATCCGCCCGATGAGGCGTCGGCGACGAAGACGAAACCGTCAAGACGCCCGATGACATGGCCTTCGACGAGCACTTCGCCGGTCTTGTTGATTTGCGGCTCGAGTTCGGCGTTCTCGCGCAGCCGGCGCATCAACACGCTGGTGCGGCGGTCGACGAAACGCTCGGTGAGCCGCTCGTGCAGCGCGTCGGAGAGCTTGTCCTCGACGGCGCGCGTCACCTCTTGCCAATGTTCCGGATCGGCGAGCCAGTTGGGCCGGTTGGCCGCAAAAGTCCAGGTCCGGATGTGGGCGATCCGCGTCGACAGAGTATCGATGTCACCGTCGGTGTGATCCGCCATGGCGACCTGGCGGGCGAACCAATCGGTATCGATGCGGCCGTCGCGCATCAGGAAGCCATAGACGGCGATGACCAGCTCGGCGTGGTTGGCCGGCGCAATCTTGCGGTAGTCGGGGATTTGGCAAACGTCCCAGAGACGCTCGACGTCGGCGCGTGTTCTCGTCAGCGCGCGCACTTCATCTTCCCGCGCGGCATGATCGAGAACCAAAATGTCTTCGGCGACCGGTGCGCGCGCCAGCGCGGCTTCGGTCGGTGCCGCCGCCAGCGTCGCCTGCAAGGCGCCGATCGAGGAGAAATCGAGATCGGTATTGCGCCATTGCACGAGCTTGACCGGCTCGAACGTATGCGCTTCGAGCGCTTGCGCGAGCTCGGGTTCGAACGGCGGACAGCGCCCGGTAGTGCCGAAGGTGCCGTCGCGCGTCGCGCGCCCGGCGCGCCCGGCGATCTGGGCGAATTCCACCGGGTTGAGCTTGCGGAACTGATAGCCGTCGAACTTCCGATCGGACGCGAACGCGATGTGGTCGACATCGAGGTTGAGCCCCATGCCGATCGCGTCGGTGGCGACGAGATAATCGACTTCGCCGGACTGGTAGAGCTCGACCTGGGCGTTGCGCGTGCGCGGCGACAGCGCGCCGAGCACCACGGCGGCGCCGCCGCGCTGGCGGCGAATAAGTTCGGCGATGGCGTAAACTTCCTCGGTCGAGAAGGCGACGATGGCGGAACGGCGCGGCAGCCGCGTCAGCTTCTTCTCGCCGGCGAAGCTCAGCGTCGACAGGCGCGGCCGGCTGATGATGCTGGCGCCGGGCAATAGCCGCTCGACGATCGGCCGCATCGTGGCGGCGCCGAGCACCAGCGTTTCCTCGCGGCCGCGCCGATGCAGCATGCGGTCGGTGAAGACGTGGCCGCGCTCGAAATCGGCGGCGAGCTGGATTTCGTCGACCGCCACGAACGCGGTATCGAGATCGCGCGGCATGGCCTCGACGGTCGCGACCCAGAAGCGCGGATTGGGCGGCTTGATCTTCTCCTCGCCGGTGATCAGCGCCACCGCATCGGCGCCGCTGCGCTCGACCGCGCGGTTGTAGACCTCGCGCGCCAGGAGGCGGAGCGGCAGCCCGATCAGCCCCGACGAATGCGCCAGCATGCGCTCGATGGCGAGGTGGGTTTTGCCGGTGTTGGTCGGGCCAAGGACGGCGGTGACGCCGGCGCCGCGGGCACGCAACTCACGATCGGCAGGCGGCGAAAACGAAATCGGCATTCAGGGATCCGGCATTCACGTCGTCGAAGGCAGAGCGGCGGCCCGAGGGGACGGCTTCAAGGCACCGCAAGGCTGCCTTTGTATCACAACGCGACGATGTAAAGTCTCATTCGTCGTTGTGCTTAAGGTGTGGAACGAGTCTGGAACGAATCGCGGCCGAATCGCTGACTCGCAAGTTGTTCGACTTTGTTCACCGCGAGATATGGCAAGCTCGGCGCAAGGCAATACCACATCGGGTGTCGGAGGCAC
>JASHWN010000611.1 GCA_030044035.1 Xanthobacteraceae bacterium | reverse complement strand
TTGATCAAGCACAACGGGCCGCTCACCGACCGCGAGGGTCGTCCACTCGGACGCTATCGCGAGCGCAAGGTGCCGGACACGATCCTCGCCTATTCGCGCCGGCAGGACCTGCAGCTGTGGAGCTTTCCCAGCGTCGAGGCGCAGGGCGCCGCTATGGCCGACGACATTGCCTACGACGCCCACGATATCGACGACGGGCTGCGCGCCGAGCTGTTTTCGCTCGACGATATCGGCGCCGTCGCGTTGCCCGGAAAAATCATCACCAGCGTTCGCGCGGCCTATCCGGACCTCGACGACAGCCGAGTGGTGCACGAATTCATCCGCCGGCTGATCGGGCTTCTCATCGAGGACGTCGTCGCCGAAACCCGGCGCCGGCTTGCGGCGCTGGCGCCGCGCTCGGCCGATGAGGTGCGGCAGGCCGTTGCGCCGGTTGCCGGCTTCTCCGCCGCCATCGGCGAGGCAGACGGCGCCATAAAGGCCTTTCTCAAGCCGCGCATGTACCGGCACCCCCGCGTGATGCACGTGATGGACCAGGCCACTGACGTCCTCAAAAACCTGTTCGCCCGCTATAGCGCGCATCCCGAGGATTTGCCGGCGGAGTGGCGCGAGGGCCTTGCCGACGCCGAAGAAGCCGGTCGCGCGCGCCGCATCGCCGATTTCATCGCCGGCATGACCGACCGCTACGCGCTCGCCGAGCATGCCCGGCTCTTTGACTCGACCCCCGAACTGCGTTAGGCGCGCGCCACGCCGCAACAAGCGGCGTATTGCTAAGCCGTATTGCTAAGCTATGGCCGTAGAGAACATTTTCGCCGAAATTCTCGGGCGTGTTCGCCGCGCTGTCGAAGCGCTGGGCGTTGCCGGTGCATTGCCAGTCGGCCTCGACCTTTCGCGCATTACGGTCGAGCCGCCGCGCGATGCGGCGCACGGCGATATGGCCACCAACGCCGCCATGGTGCTCGCCAAGGATGCCGGCAGGAAGCCGCGCGAGCTTGCAGATGCCATCGCGGAGGAACTGCGCGCCGACGACCTCATCGACGGCGTCGAGATCGCCGGACCGGGCTTCATCAATCTCACGCTCAAGCCGGCGGCGTGGCTTGACGCGCTGCGCACCGCGGTGCGGTCCGGCACGCGTTACGGTGCAAGCGATGTCGGCCATGACATCCCGGTCAACGTAGAATACGTCTCCGCCAATCCCACCGGCCCGCTGCATGTCGGTCATGGCCGCGGCGCGGTGTTCGGCGACGCGCTGGCGAATCTGCTCGCCTTCGCCGGCTTCAAAGTCACACGCGAGTATTACATCAACGATGCCGGCGCGCAGGTCGATGTGCTCGCGCGCTCGGCCTATCTGCGCTACCGCGAAGCGCTCGGCCAAGACATCGGCGCCATTCCCGAGGGGCTTTATCCTGGCGATTATCTCAAGCCCGTAGGCGAGCTCATCGCGAAAACGTTTGGCGAGACGCTCAAGAATTCTCCCGAGCTGGAGGGCCTTGCGGTCGTTCGCACCATCGCGCTCGAAAACATGATGATTGCGATCCGCAACGACCTTGCTGCCCTTGGCATAAGCCAAGATCGCTTCTTCTATGAGCGGACGCTGATTTTTCAGGAGGAGCTTGGCGCAAATTCAATCGACCGGGTCGCTCGAACGATCGATTGGCTGCGCGAGCGTGGTTTTGTCTATCAGGGACGCCTGCCGCCACCCAAAGGAGCGCCGATCGAGGACTGGGAGGATCGTGAGCAGACGCTGTTTCGCTCCACGCAATTCGGAGATGACGTCGATCGGCCCTTGATGAAGTCGGACGGCTCTTACACCTACTTCGCCTCGGATATCGCCTATCACGCCGATAAGATCGGCCGTGGCTTCCGCACCTTGATCGATGTTTGGGGCGCCGACCACGGCGGTTATATCAAGCGAATGCGGGCGGCCGTGAGGGCTTTGAGCGACGCCAAGGTTGAACTCGATGTCAAGCTGATCCAGCTCGTGAAGCTGCTGCGGGCCGGCGAGCCGGTCAAAATGTCGAAACGGGCAGGGGACTTCGTCACCTTGCGTGAGGTGGTGGACGAAGTCGGCCGCGACGCCGTTCGCTTCATGATGCTCTACCGCAAGAACGACGCACCGCTCGATTTCGACCTCGCCAAGGTCATCGAGCAGTCGCGCGACAATCCGGTGTTTTACGTCCAGTACGGCCATGCCCGCGGCCAGTCGGTGTTCCGCAATGCGCGCGAGGTCTTCCGCGACCTGCCGCGCGACATTGCCGAACTGGCCGATGAGGCCGAACTCGGCCGCCTGAGCGACCCCGCTGAACTCTCATTGATGCGGCGAATTGCCATGTACCCGCGCGTGGTCGAAGCCGCCGCGCAGGCGCACGAGCCGCATCGAATTGCCTTTTACCTCTACGATTTGGCGAGCGAATTTCATGCGCTTTGGACGCTCGGTAACGCCGCGCCTCATTTACGCTTCATTATCCAAGATGATCGACAAATGACTGCGGCTCGGCTCGTCCTCGTAAAAGGCGTAGTTACCGTGCTTGCCTCGGGGCTCGCTTTGCTTGGAGTTAAGGCGCCGGACGAGATGCGGTAAATCCTCCGTAGCTTTCGAGTGGGCGACTGCGGTCGAGGGGAAAGGTGACGGGGCAGATCTGCATGGCCGACAATTTCCGGAGCCGCGATCCGCAGGGGCGTGCCGCAGCGTCAGACAGCCTCGCCGATCCGTTGGCGGAACTCGCTCGTTTGATCGGCGAAAGGGCGCCTCGGTCTGCCGGCAGCGGCGCTGCCGTCCGCGAAGCCGAGCGTTATGACGAAGCGCCTGCCACGGCGGGACTCGACTGGGTTGCCGGCGACGATCCTTACGCCGAGCCGAGCCATGACGCCCACGAAGCTTATACTGCGCAACCGTCCGACGGCGCAGCGTTGTCGCATGAGCGCGACCCGGATGATCGCTATGCCGAACCGCCGCCGCCAAGGCAGCACGCCGGTCCAACGCTGGCGTTTGACGATTTGCCGGATCACGACGAGCGGCGGGCGCCTGCATTGCAGACGCAATCGCCGCGTTACGAGCCGCCGCAGCACGAGCCTTATCCCGCCGATGATCGCTCGCATCAGGCGGCGCAGAAAGAGCACGATAGCGGCGCGGCTCAGGAAGAGTACGAGCACGACAGCCGCGCGCCGCGCCGCAGCGGCACAATCCTGATCCTCGCCGTCTTGGGCTTGGCGGTGCTCGGCACTGCCGGGGCTCTGGGGTACCGGGCGATGTTCGGAGGCTCGATGGTTTCGGGATTGGTGCCGCCGTTGATCAAGCCCGACGACAAGCCGATCAAGGTGCAGCCGAGCCAGGCGCAAGCCGGTAACCCGGGGCAGTCGCCAGTCGCCAATCAAGGGGCCGGCGAGCGCTTGGTCGAGCATCAGGAGCAGCCGATCGACGTTCAGTCGGCCAATCCCCCGGTGCCACGCGTCGTCAATACGATCCCCGTCGTCTCGAACGCGCCGGTGGCACCGCTGCCCGGGGCGTCGCCGCCTGCCAACGCGAACCCGCCGGCGCCGCCGCCGCAGCCAATCGCTGCGCCACCGGCCATTCAGACGCCACCGCCTGCCACGGCTAACTTTCCAGCCGTCCAGGCACCGCAGCCGGCTGCGCCCGGCCCGGCCCAGTCCGGCGCCAAGCCGGTTCATACCGTGATCATCCGGCCCGGCCAGGCGGCTAATGCTAACGCGAATCCAGCTCCCGTCGCCGCGCCGCCGGCTGCGCATGCGCCAAAACCGCATGAGCAGCAGGCGCCGCGGGAGCCGCGGCAGACAGCGAGAGGCGGCGGCCCGCTCTCCATCGTGCCATCGCCAGAAGGCGATGAGCACGCCCGTGAGCCGGAGCGAACCCATGTGGCAATGCGGACGCCCGCGCCACCGGCCGAAGCGACGCCCGCAGGGGGCGGCGGCTATGCGGTGCAGGTCTCCTCGCAACGCAGCGAGGCCGAGGCCGAGGCGGCGTTCAGCGCCCTGCAAGCCAAATACCCACAAGAGCTCGGCGGACGCCACCCGATGGTGCGCCGCGCCGATCTCGGCGCCAAGGGTGTGTACTACCGCGCCCTGGTCGGTCCGTTTGCCTCCGGCGAGCAGGCCAGCGAACTCTGCAGCAAGCTCAAGGCCGCGGGCGGCAGCTGTATCATCCAGAAAAATTAGCGGCTTAGCGCTTGACCCTCGCGCGGCGCGGCAGCTAAGCGGCGACCATGCGTGCGTTCATCACCGGTATAGCCGGAACGGCCTTGACCGAGGCGGAGCGCGCATTCGTGCGCGAAGCGCAGCCATGGGGCTTGATCGTTTTCGCGCGAAATGTCGGTGCTCCGGATACGCTCCGTCGGCTGATCGGTGACTTCCGTGGCATCGTCGGGCATGAGGCGCCGGTGCTTGTCGACCAGGAGGGTGGGCGCGTACAGCGCTTAGGCCCGCCACATTGGCCCAAATATCCCCCCGCGGCCGTGTACGGCAGGCTCTATGACGGCGACCATGCGCGTGGGATTGCGGCTGCGAGGCTTGGCGGCCGCCTGATCGCGTCCGATCTCTACGGCGTCGGCATCGACGTGGATTGTGCGCCGGTCGCCGACCTGCCGGCGGCCGAAGCCGACCCGATCATCGGTGACCGCGCCTTTGGCACGGAGCTGAAGCCGGTTGTCGATCTCGCGGGAGCCTTTGCGCGAGGGCTGATGGAAGGTGGCGTGCTGCCGGTGGTCAAGCATAGTCCCGGTCACGGTCGCGCCACCGCCGATAGCCACAAGAAGCTGCCGGTGGTCACGGCCGACCTGGCGACGTTGGCCGCTACCGATTTTGCCGCATTCCGCGGCCTAGTCGATCTGCCAATGGCGATGACCGCCCACGTGGTGTTCGCGGCTATCGATCCAGTGGCGCCGGCCACCGCTTCGGCCGCTATAGTGCATGATGTGATTCGCGGTTTGATCGGCTTTGCGGGTTTGTTGATGAGCGACGATATCTCTATGGGCGCATTGAGCGGCTCGCTCGGTGAACGCACGCGCGCCGCGCTCGCGGCCGGCTGTGACATCGTGCTCCACTGCAACGGCGACATGGCGGAGATGCAGTCCGTCGCCGCCGCGGCGCCATTGCTGCAAGGCGAAGCGTCGCGTCGTGCGGCTGCGGCGCTGGCAAGGCGGCAGCCGCCTGCGGCGATGGACGTTGCGGAGAAGCGCGCCGAATTTGCCGCGTTGTTGCACGGCCTTTGGCAACCGGCTCAGGGGTGGGCATGAACGCTGAAGAGGTGAACTTCGAGACCGAGCTGTCGGAGCGCGCCGCCGGCGAGCCGGCGCTGGTCGTCGACGTCGAGGGCTTTGAAGGTCCGCTCGACCTTCTGCTCACGCTGGCGCGGCAGCAGAAAGTCGACCTCGCCAAAATTTCCATTCTGGCGCTGGCCGACCAGTACCTCGCCTTCATCGAAGAGGCGCGCAAGCTGCGCCTGGAACTTGCCGCCGATTATCTGGTCATGGCGGCCTGGCTTGCTTATCTGAAGTCGCGATTGTTGCTGCCGGAGCCGCCGGCGCCGGAAGGGCCGAGCGCCGAGGAGATGGCCAATGCGCTGGCGCAACGGTTGCGCCGGCTCGAGGCGATCCGCGAGGTCGCCGAGCAATTGCTCGATCGGCCGCAGCTCGGCCGCGAGGTCTTTCAGCGCGGCCAGCCCGAGCCGATCGCCGAGATCAAGCGGCCGCAATGGACCGCGACCCTCTACGATCTGTTGTCGGCCTATGCGACGCGGCGGCAGACCCAGGCCAGGACCATTGTGCGCATGCCCAAGCGCACCGTGTGGTCGCTTGCCGAGGCGCGCGAAGCGATCGAGCGGCTGATCGGGTGCTCGTTCGACTGGAGCCCGCTCGATCAGTATCTCATGGAATATCTGGTCGAGCCGTCGCAATGGCCGACGGTGCTGGCCTCGAGTTTCGCCGCCGCGCTCGAACTGGTGCGCGAAGGCCGTCTCGAGCTGCATCAGCATGCGGCGTTCGCGCCGCTCTATGTGCGGGCGCGCGCCCAGCCGAGCGAAAACGGCGCCGCGCCCGAAGCGGGGAATGGGTGAGGAGGGGACCTTTTATGGGCAATGTGGCAGAGATGCGGGTGATTGTCGGCGACAGAGAGCAAACGGAGCGGGAGGAGCGCGCGGAGGAACTGCGCATCCTCGAAGCTTTGCTGTTTGCCGCCGAGGAGCCGCTCGACGAAAAGACCTTGGCCGCCCGGCTGCCGGCCGGCGTCGACGTGCGCGCGCTACTGACGCAGCTGCAGCACGAATACGCCTCGCGCGGCGTCAATCTCGTTCGCGTCGCCGGCAAATGGACGCTGCGTACCGCAAGCGACCTCGCTTGGCTGTTGACCCGCGAGGCCGTGGTGGCGCGGAAACTGTCGCGTGCCGCCATCGAGACGCTCGCCATCGTCGCCTATCACCAGCCGGTGACGCGGGCCGAGATCGAAGAAATTCGCGGCGTGACCACGTCCAAGGGCACGCTCGACGTGCTGTTGGAGACCGGCTGGATCAGGCTGCGCGGCCGCCGCAAGGCGCCCGGACGGCCGGTGACTTATGGAACTACGGAAGCGTTCCTGTCGCATTTCGGCCTCGACGCACTCGGCGATCTGCCCGGCCTCGACGAACTCAAAGGCGCCGGCCTGCTTGAAGCGGCGCTGCCGGCCGGTTTTGAAGTCCCGGTGCCGTCGGACGATCCGGCGCTGCGCGATGACGAGGACCCGCTCGAACCGGGCGACCTCGATCTCGGTCTGGTTCCGCCCAGCGATCGCGGCGAGCAATAGGGCCTTACCGCGCGCCGCGCGGCCCATTCACCCTGCGGCGGTGCGGCCTTGCCGTTGCGCTTGTTTTTGCCGCCCGCGACGCCTAGTTTCAGGCTCAAATAGACATCTTGCCGCGGGCGCAGAACGCGGTTGCGGACGGAGGATTTCATGGGCGGTCTAAGCATTTGGCATTGGCTGATCGTTCTGGCGGTCGGGCTTTTGCTGTTCGGCGGGCGCGGCAAGGTCTCCGACCTGATGGGCGACTTCGCCAAGGGCATCAAGTCGTTCAAGAAGGGCCTTGCCGACGACGATGCGGCCCCGGCCAAGACCGATGCGCCGATCAAGAGCATCGACCACGAAACGGCGCAGCGCGCCGAGGCCGACAACAAGGTCGAGCGCTCGATGTCATAAAAAGGCGACGCGGCTCGCTCGCCTTCGGCATCCGGGCGGAGCGGGCACTGCGGAGCGCAACGGCCGTTCGGCGATCGGCCGATTTCCTGATCGCCTCGCCAAGGCGAGGGTTGAGGACGGATGCGATACGCGGCGAGCGCGGCCGGGGACCTTTCCCTCATGTTCGACATCAGCTGGAGCGAGTTCCTCCTGATCGGCATCGTGGCGCTGGTCGTGATCGGGCCCAAAGAGCTGCCCGCGGTGATGCGCACGCTCGGCCAATGGACGCGCAAGGTGCGCAGCATGGCCGCCGAATTCCAGAACCAGTTTCAGGAGGCGATGCGCGAAGCCGAGATGGCCGACTTGAAGAAGTCGGTCGACGACATGGCGCGCGACGTTGCCGATCTCGATCCGCTCAAAGGCTTGCGCGAGGACGTGCAAAGCGTCGGCAGCGAAATGCAGCGCTCGCTCAGTGCGCCGGCGGTGGAGACGCCGGCCGCACCTGATGCGACGGCCGAGCCGGCGCTCGCCGCGCCGCCCGCGGCGGCTCCATCGGACGCGGGGACCGCAACGCATGGCGACGCTGCTACGTCGGCGCCGGCCGCGACACCTGCCGCTGACCAATCGCAGCCGCCGGAACCGCCGGCCGATGCGCCTCATGCCGATGCGGCGCCGGCGGATGGCGCGGCGCGGGCGTGACGGACTGTGACCGACATGGCCAGCCGCGAAGACGAGGAGAAGGAGATCGAGGCGACCAAGGCGCCGCTGATGGATCATTTGATCGAGCTGCGCTCGCGGCTGATCAAGGCGCTGGCGGCGTTCGGCATCGCGACGGTGGGCTGCTTCTTTATCGCCAAGCACATCTTCAATGTCCTGACCTGGCCTTACGTCTACGTTGCCGGCGCCGCCAATTCGAAATTCATCTATACCGGCCTGCTCGAATATTTCGTCGTCCAGCTCAAGCTCGCGGTGTTCGGCGGGATTTTCCTGGCGTTCCCGATCATCGCCACCCAGATCTACATGTTCGTGGCGCCCGGGCTTTACCGCAACGAGCGCAAGGCGTTCCTGCCGTACCTGATCGCGACGCCGGTCTTCTTTGTGCTCGGCGCCGCGGTGGTCTACATCGTGGTCTGGCCGCTGATCACGCGGTTCTCGCTCAGCATGCAGCAGCTCGGCGGTGCCGGCGGCGCGACCATCGAGCTCCTCCCGAAGGTCGAGGATTATCTGTCGCTGATGATGAAGCTGATCCTGGCGTTCGGCGTCGCCTTTCAGCTGCCGGTGATCCTCACTTTGCTCGGCCGCGTCGGCATCATCACCTCCGACCAGCTCAAATCCAAGCGCCGCTACTTCATCGTCGGCGCCTTCGTCATCGCCGCGGTGCTGACCCCGCCGGACGTGATGAGCCAGATGTCGCTGGCGCTGCCGCTGCTGGCGCTCTACGAGGGCTCGATCTGGTCGGTGCGCGCGGTGGAGAAACGGCTTGCCGCCGAGCGCGCCGCCGCCGAAGCCGCCGCGGCCGCCAAGCCGGCGGAGTGATTTTTTCGCGCTATTGGCGCCCTGATCGGGCTTGACCCGACAATCCGTCGGCCTTTAGTTCCGTCACCCTGAGGCGCGAGCGAAGCGAGCCTCGAAGGGCGACGGCCGAGGCACTCGGGCCGCCATCCTTCGAGGCGCGCCTTTGGCGCGCACCTCAGGATGACGGGAACACCCCATGCACGACATCCGCTTCATCCGCGAGCATCCTGACGCCTTCGACCGCGGTCTGGCGCGGCGCGGCTTGGCGCCAGAAGCCAAGCGGCTGATCGTGCTCGACGAGGAGCGGCGCAAGAGAATTCTCGAACTCGAAACCGCGCAGGCCCGCCGCAACGCTGCGTCGAAGGAAATCGGCGAGGCGAAAAAGAAAAAGGACGAGGCGAAAGCCAGTCAGCTGCTGGCTGAGGTCGCCGCGCTCAAGGACAAGCTGCCATCGCTGGAGGCGGATGAGAAAAAAGCCTCCAGGCAATTGGATGACGCGCTCGCCGGAATTCCCAATTTACCGCTCGACGATGTGCCCGACGGCAAGGACGAGAAAGACAACGTCGAGCATCACCGCTTCGGAGCGCTGCGCAATTACGCTTTTGTGCCCAAGCAACATTTCGATCTCGGCGAAGCGCTCGGCCAGATGGATTTCGAG
>JASHWN010000610.1 GCA_030044035.1 Xanthobacteraceae bacterium | reverse complement strand
ATCGCGGTCGCCACCACCGGCGCCAAGCGGCCGGACGTTTATCCGGACATTCCGACCATGGAGGAGGCGGGGCTGCCAGGCTTTGAGATCGATCTCTGGCTCGGCGTTTACGGCCCGTCAAAGCTGCCGCCGGACGTCTTGGAAAAGCTTAATCGCGGCATCGCCAAGGCGCTGCAGGATGAGGATTTGAAAAAGTCGTTCGCCAAGTTCGGCCTCACCCCGCGCGGCACCAGTGTGACCGAGGGTGCGGCGTTCACCCGCTCTGAATACGAGAAGTGGAAGAAGGTCATCCTCGACGCCCATATCTCGTTGGATTGAGTGGCTGCCGCGCGGCCGATTGCTGCAAGCATGAGAAGGCAAGTTCGCGATGGCCCAGCCCTGGCCGACCGAGTTGCGGCTGCACAAGGATCGCAAGGCTCTCACCGTGACCTTCGAGGACGGTCAGAGTTTTGAGCTTGCCGCCGAGTATTTGCGTGTGCGCAGCCCGAGCGCCGAGGTCCAGGGCCATTCGCCGAGCGAGCGGCGCACCGTCGCCGGCAAACGGGACGTGCACATCCTCGAACTGCATCCGGTCGGCAATTACGCAGTCCGGCTCGTGTTCGACGACCTGCACTCGACCGGCATTTTCAGCTGGGATTATCTCCACGAGCTTGGCAGTAATCGCGAACGATACTGGCGCGAGTACCTCGCCGAGCTCGAGGAAAGGAATCTGTCGCGCGCGCCGGCGCGGTAATTGCATGCGATTTAATAGGTGGTACGTCGCGCTGGCGCGCTCTGGTTGTTTTCGGCTAGGATCGCGGCAGCGGCTGAACATGCCGCAAACCAGGGAGGACATGCGATGACGTTGCGTATATTTACCGCCGTATTGCTGGCGGCCGGCACGCTCGTGATCGGCCAGGCTTCGGCCCAGGCGCCGGACCTTAATGCCATTCCGGACAAGATGCCGTTTGCCACGCCGTATGGCCCGCCGATCTCGATGGATCGCGCGAACGCTGTGATTGCGGCCGGCGTCGCCGAGGCCAAGAAGCGCGGCTGGGACTTGAACATCGCGGTCGTCGATCCCCACGGCGAACTGAAAGCCTTTGGCCGCATGGATAACGCACAGTTCGCCTCGATCCCGATTGCCCAGCACAAGGCACGCGTCGCAGCGCGCTATCGCCGGCCGAGCAGGGCGTTCGAGGATGGGGTACAGAAAGCCGGCTTGAACTACCTTATGACGCTCGACGACGTCATCGCCTCGCGCGGCGGCATTCCGCTCGTCGAGGACGGCAAGATCATCGGCGCGGTCGGCTGCTCGGGCGGCACCGGCTCGCAGGACGAGGCGGTGTGCACGGCGGCCGCTGCGGTCGTCAACAAATAAGCGGCACGAAAGCGCGCGGCTTCGCGCACCAAGGCGACGCGAGGGCGGCAGTTTGCCGCCCTCGATGTATGTTAAGATTGTCCCGAATTGTCGGATAGAAGAGGATAAGGACATGCGAGCCTATCAGTTGCCCAAGGGCGGCGTCGGCATCGAGGCGCTGGCGCGCGTCGAGCGGCCCGATCCGCCCAAGCCGGCGCATCGCCAGGTGCTGGTCAGGGTGCGCGCCTGCTCGCTCAATTTCCGCGATCTCGGCATCGTGCGCGGCAGCTACCGCATGCCGGTGCGCGAGAACGTCATTCCGTTGTCCGATGGCGCCGGCGAAGTGTTGGAAGTCGGCCCTGGCGTCACCCGCTTCAAGGCGGGCGACCGCGTCGCCGGCAATTTCTTCCAGCGCTGGCCGGGCGGCGAGCCGGCGCCTGACGCGCATGCCAGCGCGCTCGGCGGCGGCATCGACGGCATGCTCGCCGAATATGCGCTGCTCGAAGAGGACGGCGTGGTGAAAATTCCGGCGCACCTGTCGTTCGAGGAAGGCGCGACCTTGCCGTGCGCTGCCGTCACCGTGTGGCACGCCATGGTCGAGCACGCCAAGCTCAAGGCCGGCGATACCGTGCTCCTACAGGGCACCGGCGGCGTGTCGATCTTCGGCCTGCAATTCGCCCGCGCTATGGGCATTGCCGCCATCATCACCTCGTCGCGCGACGAGAAATTGCAGCGCGCCAAGGCGCTCGGCGCCGCGCACGGCATCAACTACAAGACCAATCCGGACTGGGACAAGGCGGCGGTCGAATTCACCGGCGGCCGCGGCGTCGATCACGTCGTCGAAGTCGGCGGCGCCGCGACCTTGACGCGCTCGTTCGGCGCCATCCGCGTCGGCGGCAAGATCACGCTGATCGGCGGCTTGAGCGGCGGCGCCAGCGAGCTCAATCCGGGCCTGATCTTCGCCCGCCGCGCCAACGTCCAGGGCATCTCGGTCGGCTCGACGCAAATGTTCATGGCGATGAACCGCGCCATCGAGGTCAGCGCCATCAAGCCGGTGATCGACAAGGTGTTCGGCTTCGACGAGGCGCATGCCGCCTACCGCCACATGGCCTCAGGCGCGCACTTCGGCAAGATCGTGATCACGGTGGGGTGACGGGCCGACGCAGCATCGCCACGCCGCACGCCTCGTCCCGCGACGTCAGCCGGTGGCCTTGATGGTGCGCTTGGTGGTCATGGCGCAGGATTTACAGGTGTAGGTGATTTCCTGCAGGTCGGCCGTGTGCGGCAGCTTTTTCGGATGCGATGGCGTCATCGCCGTCTTGCAGCCGGGGCAGCGGACGATCGGCTGCGGCTTATTGTTGTTCGAGCGGTGCAGATGAGCTGGAACGAAGCGGTTCAAAGCGGTTCCTGTCTGTGACGCGATGTCTCTGCATGTAGAGATAACCGCCAGGTCGGCAAGAGGGTTCCGCAGCATAGGCCGCGGCGCGAGTGGCTTCGGAGTTTTTGCAATTGCCAGTGTGCCATGCTCGACGGCACACGTTATTTGATTATTTGATGGATAGAATCAGCGCCTTCACCATGCCGCCCCATTTTTTGACTTCGGCGTCGAACATGGCGTCGGCGTCGGCTTGCGAGAATGCGATCGGATCGAAGCCGAGCGCGATCAGTTTGGCCTGTAATATGGCGTCTCATCGAACGACCAGCCGATCCGCGAAAAAATCTTTTCGATCCAAGCCTCGATGTGGATGTCGAGTTCGGTCTTCATCTAAGCAAGCGTCGCTCTTCGGCGCCCATTCAGTCCCACGGTGTTTTACCGTTTTCGATTTCGGATTTGTCAGTCAATGGACTACGGGCCTCGCCTGATCGTGCGGTTACGCGGTTATTGCGCAGTCAAAATGGCCTCAGTAGGGTACGGATAGCGTGCGCAAGCGGGGTCGAGCAACCGCAAAGGCCGAGCTGGCCGCGTGCAATGATCGTGGAGCGCAGCAATGACCATGTGGCGGGCGAGCGGGCGCGGCATCCAAACGGCGATGTATCTCAGCCGCTGGCTGATGACGCCCTTCCTTGTCGGACTGATTTGCAGCGTCGTTCTGATCGTCATCCGTTTCTTTATCAATCTGGCTACCTTGGCGATCCGCCTGCCGGTCGAACCCTGGCAGGATCTGGTGGTCGACGTGCTCAATCTGATCGACCTTACGCTCATGGCCAATCTTGTGCTCATCGTCACTTTCTCGGCCTACGGCAATTACATTCGCAAGATCGACGCCGCCGATCACGCCGGTTGGCCTCCCGGTCTGATCGATATCGACTTCTCGATGATGAAACAGCGGCTGCTTGGTTCGATCGCCGGTATAGCGGCAGTCGACTCGCTGGCGTGGTATCTCGATCTCGAAAATCATGCGGACGCGAGCAAGCTCATCTGGGCGATCGGCTTTCCGCTCAT
>JASHWN010000070.1 GCA_030044035.1 Xanthobacteraceae bacterium | reverse complement strand
GGCCGAGCGCGTCAAGGAGCAGGCGGCGCTGCTCGACCGCGCCGCGGCGCTGGTCAAGCCGGCGGGCCGCATCGCCTATATCACCTGCTCGGTGCTGGCCGACGAGAACGGCGACCAGGTGCGCGCTTTCATCGACCGCGCCCGCGATTTTGCCGTGGAAAACCCGGCCGAAACCGCCAAGACGCTCGGCGAGCGCGCCTATCATTTCACGGCAGCCGCGCTTATATCCGCCGAGGGCCTTCTGATGACGCCGCGCCGCACCGATACCGACGGCTTTTTTGTCAGCCTGTTGCGGCGTTCGGCATGACGGCGCTGGCCTCGGCTCGACAGGGCGCGGCGCTTGCCATAAAACCCGCTATGGCGACTCACGACAAAATCCTCATCGTCGATTTCGGCTCGCAGGTGACGCAGCTGATCGCGCGGCGCGTGCGTGAAGAGCGCGTCTATTGCGAGATCGTGCCGTTCCAGAAGGCCGAAGCAGCGCTCGCCGAGCTCAAGCCCAAGGGCGTGATTCTCTCTGGTGGGCCGGCCTCGGTGCACGACAAGGATGCGCCGCTGGCGCCGTCCGCCATCTATCAAGCCGGCGTGCCGGTACTCGGCATCTGCTACGGCGAGCAGGCCATGGCGCAGCAGCTCGGCGGCAAGGTCGAGGGCGGCCATCACCGCGAATTCGGCCGCGCCGAGGTCGAAGTGACCAGGCCGTCGTTGCTCACCGATGGCGTCTGGGAGGTCGGCCAGCGCTATCCGGTGTGGATGAGCCACGGCGACCGCGTCACCCGGCCGCCGGAAGGTTTCGTCGCCACCGGCACTTCACCGAACGCGCCGATCGCCATGATCGCCGACGAGGAGCGCAAGTTCTACGCCACGCAGTTCCATCTCGAAGTCGTGCACACCCCGCACGGTGCGGCGCTCATCCGCAATTTCGTGCGCAACATCGCCGGCTGCCGCGGCGACTGGACCATGCGCGCCTTCAAGGAGGAGGCGATCGAAAAAATCCGCCGCCAGGTCGGCAAAGCCAAAGTGATCTGCGGGCTGTCCGGCGGCGTCGATTCCGCGGTCGCCGCCGTGCTCATCCACGAGGCGATCGGCGACCAGCTCACCTGCGTGTTCGTCGATCACGGGCTCTTGCGTCTGGGCGAAGGCGAGCGCGTCGTCGCGCTGTTCCGCGGCCATTACAACATTCCGCTCGTCCACGTCGAAGCCGAGGCGCTTTTTCTCAAACACTTGGCCCGCATCACCGACCCCGAGCAGAAGCGCAAGACCATCGGCAAACTGTTCATCGACGTGTTCGAGGCCGAGGCCAAAAAGATCGGCGGCGCGCAGTTTCTGGCCCAGGGCACGCTCTATCCCGACGTGATCGAGAGCGTGTCGTTCACCGGCGGCCCGTCGGTCACCATCAAATCGCACCACAATGTCGGCGGCCTGCCCGAGCGCATGAACCTGAAACTGGTCGAGCCCTTACGCGAATTGTTCAAGGACGAGGTGCGCGCGCTCGGCCGCGAACTCGGCCTGCCCGACGCCTTCGTCGGCCGCCATCCGTTTCCCGGCCCCGGCCTCGCCATCCGCTGCCCCGGCGAGATCACCCGCGAGAAACTCGATATCCTCCGCCTCGCCGACGACATCTTCATCGAAGAGATCCGCCGCGTCGGCCTCTACGACGACATCTGGCAGGCGTTTGCCGTGCTGTTGCCGGTGCGCACCGTCGGCGTCATGGGCGACTACCGCACCTACGACGCCGTCGTCGCGCTGCGCGCGGTCACCTCGACCGACGGCATGACCGCGGATTTTTATCCCTTCGACGCCGCCTTCCTCGGCACGATCGCGACGCGCATCATCAACGAGGTCAAGGGCGTCAACCGCGTGGTGTACGACGTGACGAGCAAGCCGCCGGGGACGATCGAGTGGGAGTAGGGGAGTTGCGGGGGGTGGGGGAGGGTTTATCCTCTGCTGGCTTCGGAAGAGCTCGCACGAAATTCACATTTATTTTCAATGTGATGTCGTTATACGCTGGCTGCAGATTGCGTATAACTGGCTAAAGCATTATGTTATACGCGCTCTGCAAATCGAGTATAACTCGAAAGAGCCTCCATATGCCTGCCCCACCACTTATCGTGCAAACTACTTACGCAGAACTCCTCGATCGATGTCGAGCGACCGCATTCCATGATGCTTTTCCAGAAGATGGTTCGTTCGTCCCCAAAACAATTAAGGGAAAACGCTATTGGTATTTTCAAAAAAAATCCGATGGAGGCCGTGAACAAAAGTATGTGGGACCTGAAACCCCAGAACTCGTGAAAGAAATCGCTCAGCACAGGCAGACGCGCGATGATGAACGTGAACGCCGCGCATTGGTTTCAACGCTTGTTCGCTCCTTTGGACTACAGCGCCCGATCAAAGAAATCGGCGATGTCATCGCAGCCCTGGCAAAGGCCGGAGTATTTCGTCTTCGCGGCGTACTCATTGGAACAGTCGCTTACCAGACTTACTCGCCAATGTTAGGCACGCGACTTCCTCATGCTATTCTTCAAACCGTAGACGTAGACATAGCGCAATTCGAGAATATTTCCATTGCAGTTGAGGAGCAGATTCCCCCAGTGCTCGACCTGCTTAAGAATGTAGATAAAACATTTCGGCCAGTTCCGCACATAAATGAGAAAAATGTCACTAGCTATGTTGCCAAGGATGGCCTCCGAGTTGATTTTCTTACGCCCAATGAAGGAAGGGACACTGATATTCCCAAACGTCTTCCTGCTTTTCAGACCGATGCAGAGCCACTTAGATTCTTGGATTTTCTGATCTACGATCCTGAGCCTGCGGTACTCCTGCATGATGGAGGTATCTATGTTCTTGTCCCATCGCCACAACGTTTTGCTGTTCATAAATTGATTGTATCGCGTCGCCGCCAGCAGGGCGCTGCAAAGCAGGATAAAGACGTTCGACAATCGGCACCGTTGTTGGAGGTCTTGAATGAAAAGAGGCCATACGAGCTCAAAACAGCTTGGGAAGAAGCTTATGGGCGAGGGCCGACTTGGCAGAGGCTTCTCATTGAAGGCTTAGGCTATATACCTCCGTCAACTCGTGACAAAGTCTTGAAGCTCATAGGACGCCCACGCAACATAATTCTTGGTCTTGACTTAGAGTTTTCTGAGCCGGTTCCGCATTACGATTTCGAGCGCGATGTAGTAACCTTTGTCGGCGAGGCAGGCAAAGTAGCTGTTCGATGCGCAATTAGTCGCGAGGCATTGGATGATAACTTCGGAGCGACGACTGGTCTTTCAAAAGAGCAGAGATTAGATAAATTCCGAAGAAATCGATCTTCGATAGAGAAGATGGCCCGAGAAAAATACCTCAATTGGCCAGTTGAAGAACCAGAGACGGTGCTGATTAAAACTATGGAAGTGCCGAAGCTGCTTGACAAAACAGCAAGGAATGAGACGTCGCAATCCCAACGCGGTTAGGTACAGGTGGGACTGATGCTAACGTCCGAGTAAAGACCATGCCCATCACCATCTACGGTATCAAGAACTGCGACACGATGAAGAAGGCGCACGCCTGGCCAGAGAAGCATGGCGTCGAGTATGCGTTTCACGACTACAAGACCGCCGGCATCGAGCGCGCGGCTGGAATGCTGAGAGAAGCAGCGCGGTTCGCTCAAAAGGGTTTTGCAGCCGGCGAGGCGAGGAGGCTCTATGGCCGGGAAGCGTCAGCGCAGATGGGTCTGGGTGAAGGCGCTCAATGCTGAGGAAAAGGCGGCCATTGCGGCGGTCTGCGAGCGGTTTATCGTCGATGTGCTAAAACCTCGGTTCCTGCCGGCAATCCGCCCCACCCGGTTCAATTATCCCGTCGACCTTGTCGGCAAATGGCGCGGCAGCAAATACAGCTTTATCACGCGCTTTCGCTCCGGCTTTCCGGATAATGCCGGGGAAGAATTCGATAGCGCCTTTACACGCCCCGATCATGTGGAAGAATCGATCGCGGAAACCCGATTCGACGTCATGTGGCACAGACATACGGGGCAGTGGTGGCGTCTACACGCTGCAGTGACGCTTGAGGAAGCGCTGCGTCTGATCGAGAGCGATCCGCCGCTGCGGCCGCCCATATGAAAACCAAGGACCGCCCCCGCTTCGACGTCGAGGCGCTGCGCAATCTCGCCGGCGACAAGGTATTCGCGCGCGGCGAAGAGTATTTTGAGGATGGGCAAGTCCTCATCCTCAGCATTCGCCCCGATCGCGTCGTCGCGCAGGTCGCCGGCACCGAGGATTACCGGACCGAGCTGTCCGGGCGCGGCAAGACCATCGCGGGTCATTGTTCCTGCCCGGCCTTCGTCGATTGGGGGTTTTGCAAGCACATGGTGGCGACGGCTCTGGCGGCAAATGCGGCCGGACCGGAGGCGGAAGCTGCGGGTGTAGGGGCGCTCGCCCGCATTCGCGACCATCTGCGGCGCAAGGGACTTGACGAGCTGGTCGGCATGATCGTGGAGCTGGCCGAGCGGGATACAGCTTTGTTCCAGAAGCTTGAGCTGGCCACGACGGCCTTAGACGCCAACGACGCCACGCTTGAGCCGCGCCTGCGCAAGCTTCTCGATAATGCGACGCGAATGCGCGGGTATGTCGAGTATGGCGAAGCGTCCGACTGGGCCGCCAAGGTTGACGCCGTGCTCGATGCTATCGAGAAGCTTGCATCGACCACTCGGGCCGGCATTGCGTTCAAGCTCGCGGAGCGGGCGATCGACCGGATCGTGGCCGCCATCGAAAGCATCGATGATTCCGACGGCCATTGCGGCGGCTTGCTCGAACGCGCGCGCGACATTCACCTCGAGGCGGCGCAGACTGCACGGCCCGATGCCGTTGAACTTGCCCGCGACCTGTTCGCCCGCCAAATGTCCGATGAATACGACACGTTCCACGCGGCCGTCGCGCTGTATGCGGACGTGCTGGGCGAACAGGGCCTTAACGAGTATCGGCGACTTGCCGCCAAGGCTTGGGAGAAGCTGCCTTCGCGCCGGGCCGGCCGGGAGCAGGACGACGTCTCGGACGATTGCCGTAGGCTGATCGGAATTCTCGATTTCTTTGCCGAGCGCGCGGGCGATGTGGAGACGCGAATCGCGCTGCGCGCCAAGGATTTGTCCTCGCCGTGGCAGTATCTGCAATTGGCTCAGTTCTGTCGTGAGCACGGCCGCGAGCAAGAAGCCTTGCGGCGGGCCGAGGAGGGACTATGGGTATTTGAGGATGGCCGACCAGACGAACGGCTCCTCTTCTTCACCGTTGATCTTCTTGTGAAAAGCGGCCGCAAGACCGACGCCGAGGCACAGCTGTGGCGATCGTTCGAGAAGCAGCCAAGTTTCGCG
>JASHWN010000609.1 GCA_030044035.1 Xanthobacteraceae bacterium | reverse complement strand
CGCCGCGAATACCAGCCGTTCCACGTCTCGTTCGACGACAACCAGGGTATTTTCGAAGAAGGTTTGGCGCTGGTGCGCAAGCTGTGGCAGGCGGACGGCCGCATCTCGCATCACGGCAAGCATTACCAGTTCGATGACGTGCGCATCACGCCGAAGCCGGTCCAGCGGCCGATCCCGACCTATGTCGGCTCATTCTCCAAGCCGTCGATCGAGTTGGCGGCGCGGCTGGATTGCGGATTGCTGGTGGCGCCGTTTGCCGCGGCCATCAGTTACGGCGGGCTCAAGCAGGTCGCCGATCTCTATCACGAGACCTGCGCCAAGCACGGCAACAAGCCGCGCAAACTGATGTGCAGCTACTTCACGCATTTCGCCGACACCAAGGCGGCCGAGGACGCCGCGCGCGCCCGCCAGATCCGTTACTATAAAGAGTGCGTGATCCCGGCGCTGCCGGGCGATCCGAAAACCGCGCCGCCAAGCTACCGCTATTTCGTCGACATGGTCGATCGGCTGCACAAAGTGAAGCCGGAGGATTTGACGGAGAACTCGGTGCTGCTCGGCTCGCCGGCCCGCATCGTCGAAACCTTGAAGAAGGTCGAGGCAGCGGGCTTCGAGGAAGTGATTCTATATATCAACGTCGGCTTAAAGCCGCACAGCCAGGTCAAGGACGAGATGTCGCGCTTCATGGCCGAAGTCGCCCCGGCGTTTGCCGGCGCACGCAAGGAGGCGGCCGAGTAATCGGGCGGTTACCCTGGGTGT
Organism: Xanthobacteraceae bacterium; assembly: GCA_030044035.1. Taxonomy (GTDB): domain Bacteria; phylum Pseudomonadota; class Alphaproteobacteria; order Rhizobiales; family Xanthobacteraceae; genus BOG-931. The sequence continues at coordinate 7,061 of JASHWN010000609.1, read as the reverse complement.
CGAAGGGAAGACGAATGGCAAAAGGCTTCAGGCGCTTTAAGCATAACGACTTGTTTCGGCCCGACTTCGATCGCATAGATTTTAATGCGTGCGTCGGCGACAACGGCGGCCCGTACGATCTGTATGACTACGCGCATGGGTATTTCGATGCCACGCGCCTGCTTTTGAAATCAGTCGGCAAGAGCGGTTTGGTCAACGACCTGCTAGTCTATCCGATCTGCTTGAACTTCCGCCATGCGATCGAACTCTTCATCAAATATCTGATCACGGATCTCGCAAAGCTCACGGGGTCTAGCGCGAAGTTCCATAAGTCGCATTCGTTGGATGCGAATTGGAGCACCGCAATGAATCTGATCAGGCGGACAAAGCTCGACGTGGACGCCGACGAGATCGCACTCATGACGAGGGTCGTTAGCGATATCATGGAGGTCGACCCTAATGGCATGATCTTCCGATACCCCGAAAGCATCAAAGGCGACCAGCACCTTAAGGATTGGGCAATCGTTAATCTGGCCGTCGTCGGGGACATGTTTGCCGTCCTGTCTAAATTTGTTGAGGACTGGCACTTCAAGATCGAGGGCAGGATAGAAGCGGTCATCGACGCGGAGGCAATCGCCTAGTACCCGCGTGAAGTTCTTGTGAGAGGTTGATCGCCACAGCGTGGCAATCAAGGGGTAAATGACGCTCGTGTGCGATGCGCTACGGCGCTCACGGATCGAGCTCGGTGTCCCAGTACAGATAATCGAGCCAGCTGTCGTGCAGATAATTGGGCGGAAACAGCCGGCCGTTGCGATGCAGGTGCTGCACCGACGGCTGGAACGGCTTTTGCGACGGCCACATCTTTGATTCGGCCGGCGTCATGTTGCCCTTGCGCAGGTTGCACGGCGAGCAGGCGGCGACGACGTTGTCCCACGTGGTGTGGCCGCCGCGCGAGCGCGGCACCAGGTGGTCGAACGTCAGATCGTCGCGCGCGCCGCAATATTGGCAGGAGAAGCGGTCGCGCAGGAACACGTTGAAGCGCGTGAACGCCGGATGGGTCGACGGCTTCACATAGGTCTTCAGCGACACCACGCTCGGCAGCTTGATTTCCAGGCTCGGGCTGCGCACCGCGCGGTCGTAATTGGCGACGATGTTGACCCGCTCGAGGAACACCGCCTTGATGGCGTCCTGCCACGACCACAGCGACAGCGGATAATAGCTCAGCGGGCGAAAGTCGGCGTTGAGCACCAATGCCGGAAATCCGGAAGCGGCAAGAGAGGGCGTCGGCGCGGGCGGTGGGGGCAGCGGGTGGACGTGCGCGTTCAAGGTTGCTCCTGACAGAATCGCTTGCCGTCGCACTTCGGCCCTGCGCGCTAGTTTATAGGCAGAGGTGACAGGATTGTGAAGCCCATTCCGAGGGTTATGGCCGCAATGGGGCCGCAGGGGGATCGCCTGGTGGGCAAAGCGGGCCGCTGTCATCATCAACCGCTCGTTCCCGCGAAAGCGGGGACCCAGTTCTGGATTCCCGCTTTCGCGGGAATGAGCGGAGTTTCACACGATGTGGCTCAGCTCAATGCAGCACGTCGGCCAAAGCCGCGACGATGGTGCGGCTGTGGAGCGGCTTGGTGATGACTTTGACGCTGGGGCAGGCGCTTTCGATTTGCTGCATATTCATCTGGCCGGTGAAGAACACAAGGGCAGCTCAATGGTGCAGATCAGGCCGGAACGCTTGAACTCGCGTTTGACGGTGGCCTTCGAAATGCCGTTCTCGATCAGGGCGCTGCCTAAGCCGCTGGTTACGGGCTGCTGGACCGGAGGGCCACCTTGCTCCCGCCAGACAACCTTCAGAATGCGGGGATCGTCCCGCATGACGGTCCATTCGAGGGTGACGCTGCCTTTGGGGCGCGACAGCGCGCCGTGTTTGGCGGCATTGGTGGCGAGTTCGTGCAGGATCAAGCCGAACGGCGTCGCAAGATCCGCCGGCAGCGTCACCGGCTCGCCGTCGATTCGCACCCGGTTCGGATGCTCCGAGATGTAGGGTTCGAGTTGGGTGTGCGCCAAGGTTGCGAGGTCGGCGCCCTCCCAGTCGGAATTGACCAATAGGGTGTGGGCGCTGGCGAGCGCGGCAAGGCGGCCGTCGAAGCGCTGCACGAATTCTTCGCTCGACTGGCTGGTGCGCATCGATTGATGGGCGATCGCCTGCACCACGGCGAGCGTGTTGCGTACGCGACTACCCGACTGCGGCTTTATTGACAGGCGCCGCCGGCAGTGGGGCGGAATGTAGTGCCTCTTCGGCTGCTGCACCGGCCGCTGCGCCAGGCCGCGCGTCCGGCACGGCGAGCGAAAGACGGCAGGTGAGCCCACTCGGCAAAAATCGCATCTCCACGTCGCCGCCGAACTGACGCAAGCCCTTGTGCAACAGCGTGGTGCCGAAACCCTCGCGGCGGCTTGCAGCGGGCGGCGGTCCGCCGCTTTCCGTCCACTCGAACGCGACGCGCTCGTCGTACTTGGTCCAGCACAGGGTGACGCGGCCCTGCGCCGTCGAGAGCGCGCCGTATTTGGCGGCGTTGGTGGTCAATTCGTGAAACACCAGCGCCAGCACCGTGGCGAGCTCGGACGGGCATTCGAAGTCCTGGCCGTCGAGCTTAAAGTGCGCGGCATCGTGCGGCGCGAACTCGCCGGCGAGAATTTGACGCAAGCGGGCGCCGCGCCATTCGGCCTTGATCAAGAGATCGTTGGTCACCGCGAGCGCCGCGATGCGGTCGTGCAATTTCACTCGCAGCTCCGGCTCTTCGCGCAGCGTGCGGCTGATCACCGATTCGACGATCGCCAGCGTGTTCCTGATGCGATGCGCCAGCTCGCGATTGAGCAATTGCCGGCGCTCCTCTTCATCGCGCAGCCGCCACAACAGATCGCGATAGCTTTTCGCCGCCCAGACGATCACCAGCGACGACACCGCGAACAGGAAATAGCTGACGATCCACTCGCGGTCGAAGGCGTGCGAGGTCCAGTCGGGCGGAACAAAAAACCAGAACGCCGCGACCGCGCCGGCGGCGGCGGCGAAGCTGCCGGCGCGCCAGCCGCCGACCAGCGCGGCGACCAGCGTCGCCGAGTAGTACGGCGCGAACACCGCGCTTGCCGGACTGATCTCGCCGAGCGCCATGCGAACAATCGTCGCCAGGGCGACGCAGATCAGAGCGAAAACGAATGCAGCGAGCGAACGCGGCGGCAGACCACCCTGCCAAAGCTCGCGCCAGCGCGCCAATGCCAGTTTCATCATCGGCGGTTTCCGAAACGGCCGCCCCGGGCTGTTGTGAAACACGCAAAACTTATGCCGGATTGCGGACAAAGCGATCCCATCCGCACCGCGACGTGACCGGCCTATCGCGGCGAATTGTGGGATGCGGCATGGGCTTGCGGTTCACATTCGCGCGACCGGCCGGCGATCGGAAGGCCGGCCGCGGCGTCGGAACCGCGCCATGGATGAACCAAATTGCCGCAGCGCGCATTGAGCCAACAGCCGCAACCGCGCGGCCGGCGCGCGGAGGGTGGTCTATTGCAGCAAACATTGCGCAGCCATGAATAGTGCGAGCTTCGCCAGCATCGTCGATTTTTGCCTTCGCCGCCGGTGGCTGATCGTCTTCGCCAGTCTGCTGATCCTCGCAGGATCGAGCGTCTATGAGGCGCGGAACTTCGCACTCAATACTGATATCAACTCACTGCTTTCCCCCGATCTACCGTGGCGCCAGGGCGAGGCCGCCTATGAGAAGGCTTTCCCGCAGCTCGTGCATTCGACGATCGCGGTCGTCACCGCGCCGACGCCGGAATTCGCCGGCGCCGCGGCGGCGTCGTTGGTCGCGCAGCTTAAGCCGCAAACAAATGCATTCCATTCGGTGTCGGCCGCCGAAGGCGATGAATTCTTCGCGCGCAACGGTCTGCTTTATCTGTCGCCGGACGAGCTTTCGGCGCGGCTCGACAAGCTGCGTCAGGCGGTGCCGCTGATCAGAGTGCTGGCGTCCGATCAATCGCTGCGCGGACTGTCGCGCGTGCTCGGCATGGGGCTGCAGGGCGTGGCCGTCCACCGCTTCAGTCTCGATACCATGGCGCCGCCGCTCAACCGCGTCACCGACACGCTCGACGGCATGCTCGCCGGCAAAAAGGCGACGTTCTCCTGGCAGGAGATGGTCAACGGCGCGGCGAGCCGTGAGGATCTCAACCGCATCATCGCGATCTATCCGGTGCTCAATTACGCGGCGCTCGAGCCCGGCCAGGCGGCGGCGGCCGCGATCCACAAAACCGCCGCGGCGGCGCAACTCGACAGCCGATACGATGCGACGGTGCGGCTCACCGGTCCGGTCCCGCTCGCCGATGCGCAATTCGCGACCTTGCAGCAGGACGTCTGGATCAACGCCATCATCACCGCCGCCATCATTCTGATTGTGCTGTATCTGGCGCTGCGCTCGGTGCGCATCGTGCTCGCGGTGATCGTCACGATTTTCATCGGCCTCGCCGCCACCGCTGCGCTCGGGCTGCTCTTGGTCGGCGCCTTCAATCCGATCTCGGTGGCGTTCGCCATGCTGTTCGTCGGACTGGGCGCCGACTTCGCCATTCAGTTCAGCGTCCGCTACCGGCAGCAACGCTATGAGCTGCACGAGCTGGCGCCGTCGCTGGTCGACGGCGCGCGCTACGTCGGCATGCCGCTGACGCTCGCGGCGCTCGCCGCGGCTGCGGGTTTTCTCAGCTTCGTGCCGACCAGCTATCGCGGCGTCGCCGAGCTCGGGCTGATCGCCGGCGTCGGCATGATCGTCGCCTATGTGGGCGCCATGACGCTGTTGCCGACGCTGCTCGATCTGTTCAAGCCGGGGCCCGAACCGCACCCGATCTGCCAGCCCCGCTTGGCGGGCGCCGACCATTTCCTGCAGCGCCACCGCATCGTCATCGTGACCGTCACGGCGCTGGTCGTGCTCGCCGCGCTGCCGTCGCTGGCGTGGCTCAAGTTCAATTTCGATCCCAACAGCCTGCAGGTGCCAAATACCGAGGCTGCCTCGACGCTGCGGCAGTTGAGCGGCGATCCGCGCATCTCCTTCCAGGCCGCCGACGTATTGACCGCGCCGGCGGACGCCGCCGCTTTGGCCAAAAATGGCGCCGCGCTGCCCGAGGTCGGCAGCACCAAGACGCTCGACAGCTTCGTTCCGACCGATCAGCGCGGCAAGCTGGCGATCATCGCCAGCGCGGCGGAGGCCATCAAGCCGGCGCTGCGCGAAACGCCGGCGCCGGCAGCCTCCGATGCCGACAACGTCGCCGCGCTCAAAGGCGTGGTGAAGCAGCTGCGCGATACTGCCGGCGAAGCAAGCGGGCCCGGCGCCGGCGCCGCCAACCGGCTCGCCAAGGATCTTGAAGCGCTCGCGGTCGCGGCGCCCAACGTGCGGCAGCAGGCGCAAGCCGTCTTCATCGCGCCGCTCCAGATCAACCTGCAGCAGATCGCGCAATCGCTCCATCCGCAGGAGGTGACGCGCACCAATCTGCCGGGCGATCTGGTGCGCCAGTGGCAGGCGCCGAACGGGGATGTGCGCACCGAGATCGTGCCGAAGGGCAACGCCGCCGAGTCGACGACGGTCAGCAACTTTGCTCGGGCGGTGCTCGCGGTGGCGCCGAACGCAACCGGCCCGGCGATCGAGATCTACGAGTGGGGCAAGACCGTCACCGGTGCCTTCATCAAGGCGGGGGTGATAGCGATCTGCTCGATCGCCGTTATCCTATTCGTCGCGCTGCGGCGGATCCGCGACGTGCTGTTGACGCTCATTCCGCTATGGGTCGCAGCGGCGGCGACGCTCGAAATCTGCGCCTTGACCGGCTTTGCGCTGAACTACGCCAACATCATCGCGCTGCCGGCGCTGCTCGGCGTCGGCGTCGCCTTCAAGATCTATTACGTGACGGCGTGGCGCCGCGGCGAATACAACTTTCTGGAATCGACCTTGACGCACGCGGTGTTCTACAGCGCGGTGATGACAGCGACCGCCTTCGGCAGCCTGTGGTTCTCGGCCCATCCGGGCATTTCCAGCATGGGCAAGCTGTTGGCGCTGTCGCTCGCCTGTACGCTGGCCTCGGCCGCGCTGTTCCAGCCGGCGCTGATGGGCCCGCCGCGCACCCGCAAAGCCGGCTAACGCGCGCTGGCCAGGCGGCGCGCCAAAAACGCGCCGCCGTGGCGCAAGCCTTCGGGGTCGATGCCGTGGCCGATGCCGGCCGACAAATGCCACTCGACCGACAGCCCGAGTGCGGCCAAGCCCTGCGCCGCCTGAAACAGCGCCTGCGCCGGAATGAGCTCGTCGCGGTCGCCGTGCACCAGCAGCACCGGCGGCCGCGACGTGATCGAGGACGTAAAGGCTTCGAGCTCGGCCTGCGGCGGCGTCACGAGAATTCCCGAATAGCCGACGATCGCCGCCGGCGCGGTGGCCCGCCGCAAGCCGACGTGCAACGCCAGCATGGTGCCCTGGCTGAAGCCGACCAGCGCCAAAGCCGATGGCGGCAGCTTGTGGCGGGCAAGTTCGGCGTCAAGAAATTGCGTCAGCACCGGCGCCGCCTTGTTGACACCGCGCCAGCGCTCGTTGGGATCGCGGAACGTGAGCGGAAACCATTGCCGGCCGACCGGCGCCTCACCGCACGGCTCCGGCGCGTGCGGCGAGACGAACGCGGCGCGCGGCAAATATTGCTGCCAGGCGCGGCCGATCTCGATCAAATCATTGCCATCGGCGCCGTAGCCGTGCAGGAACACGACCAAGTGCTGCGCGGCGCCCGACTGCGGCGCCAGGCGCGGGCCGTCAAGCAGAGCGGCCATTGCGACCTCGTTTCGACAAGCTTTTTTTCTTCTTTGCGCTCTCGATTGCGGTCGATGGCAGAGCCGGAGTTGGCGCACCCTCGCGCCCTTTGCGGAAGCGATAATAGGTCCACAGCACCCGCGCCGCCGCCGCGCGTAACGGCCGCCAGGCTTCGGCGAGCGCCACCATCTCCTTCGCGGTCGGTCGCGCCTTGAGGCCGAAAGCGAGCCGCGCCGCTTCTTGCAGCGCCAGATCGCCGGCCGGCCA
>JASHWN010000608.1 GCA_030044035.1 Xanthobacteraceae bacterium | reverse complement strand
GAAAGCCGGTCGCCATGAAGAAAGCGGCGCCGTACATGTTGCCCGAATAGTGGAAGGCGGCATGGGCGTATTCCCAGGCCTGCACGCAGGTGAAGCTGATGCCGAGCGCGATGGTCAGCGCCAGCCCTTGCACCAGCCCCTTGCGGTCGTTCTGCAACAGCGCGTGATGCGCCCAGGTCACCGTGGTGCCCGAGGTCAACAGGATGAGCGTGTTGAGCAGCGGAAAATGCCACGGATCGAAGGTGTCGATGCCCTTCGGCGGCCAGACGCCGCCGGTGAACGCGACGCGCCCGACGTCCTTCAGCTCGTCCGGAAACAGCGCAGTGTTGAAATAGGCCCAGAACCAGGCGACGAAGAACATCACCTCCGAGGCGATGAACAGGATCATGCCGTAGCGGTGCGAGATCTGCACCACCCGGGTGTGGTCGCCCTCGACCTCGGCCTCGTGAATGACGTCGTGCCACCAGCCGATCATCGTGTAGGCGATGCCGATGGCGCCGGCGCCGAAAATGATCGGCGCATAGCTGACCGAGTGATGCATCCACAAGATCAAGCCGACCGCGAGCACGAAGGCCGAAGTGGCGCCGACCGCCGGCCACGGACTGGGATTGACCAGGTGGTAATCGTGGTGCGGCTTGGCGTGTGCAACATCAGCCATCGTCATCGTCTCCACTTTCCGCGGCCGGCCTGTGCGGTCCGCGCCTTGCCTTGAACTTTCAGATACGGCCGGATTTCTCCGCCGGCGCGTTTTCCGCCGCCGCGTCGCGCCTGGCCGCGCCGGCGCTCGCGGCCGGCGCTACCGGCGAACGCACCGGATAGAAAGTGTAGGACAGCGTGATCGTGCTCAGCGCGTCCTCCTCGGAATCCTTGCCGAGCTTGGCATCGACATAGAACACCGCCGCCATGTCGCGCGTCTCGCCCGGCGCCAGCGTCTGCTGGGTGAAGCAGAAGCAGTTGATCTTCTCGAAATAGATGCCGACGGTCGGCGGGCTGACGTTGTAGCCGGCCTGGCCGACGGTGACGCGCGCCGCTTGATTGGTGACCTTGTAGTAGATGGTCGCCACCTGGCCGAGATGGACGTCGATCGTGTTGCGTTCCGGCTCGAACAGCCACGGCAGGCCGCCGGCGACATTGGCATCGAAGCGCACCCGCACGGTGCGTTTGGACTCGCTCCTCGGCAGCGCCTTGGCCACCTGCGTGGTGCCGCCGAAGCCGGTGGTGCGGCAGAACCAGGAATAGAGCGGCACCGCGGCGAACGACACGCCCACCATCAGCGCAACGAAGCCGCCGCACAGAAAGGCGACGACGAGATCGCGGCGCGTCGCCTTTCGCATCTGCCGAGCATCGGTGGTTTCGCGCATCATGCGGCTATTTGGTTGTTTGCACGGGACGCATGGTGTCGGCCCCGGACAGCGCGCCCGAGCCGAGCTTGACCATGGTGACGGCGAAAATCACGATCACGAAGGCGCCGAGCGCCAGCGCGATCGCGATCGAACGCGCCCGCCGCGCGCGCAGCTGCTGCTCGGTGAGCTTGATGCCCTGGGGCTGGGGCTTGGGCTGCCGCTGCTGCTCGCTCATGGCGTCGGTCACCGTGCTCACGCGAAATGGCCGAACAATGCGCCGGGTAGGCGGTCGATCAGCAGCATCGCAAACAGCAGGAACAGATAAAGGATCGAGAAGCCGAACAATTGCCTGCTGGCGCGATGGCCTTCGCGCTCCCTGCAGACGCGCAGCGCCAGCGCGATCAGAACGCCGCCGATCAGCACGGCCGCCGCGCCATAGACCGGCCCGGCATAGCCAAGCAGCCACGGCGCCACGCCGAGCGGCGCCAGGATCAGCGTGTAGAGCAGGATCTGCCGCCGCGTCTCCGCAGCGCCCGCCACCACCGGCAGCATCGGAATGCCGGCGCGCGCGTAATCCTCGCTGCGGTAGAGCGACAGCGCCCAAAAATGCGGCGGCGTCCAGAAGAAGATGATGAGGAACAACAGCACCGGCTCGATCGCGAGCGAGCCGGTCGCCGCGGCCCAGCCGATCATCGGCGGCAGCGCGCCGGCGGCGCCGCCGATGACGATGTTCTGCGGCGTCGAGCGCTTGAGCCACATCGTGTAGATCGCGACGTAGAAGAAGATCGTGAACGCGAGCAGCGCGGCCGCCAAGACGTTGACCAACAGGCCGAGCGTCACCACCGCAAAGGTCGCCAGCGTAAAGCCGAAGCCGGCCGCCTCGCCGGGCGTGACGCGGCCGCGCGGGATCGGCCGCGCCGCGGTGCGGGCCATCCGCGCGTCGATATCGGCGTCGTACCACATGTTGAGCGCGCCGGCGGCGCCGGCGCCGACGGTGATGCACAACAGCGCCACGAAGCCGATCACCGGATGAACGTGGCCGGGCGCGACCACCAGCCCGACCAGCGCGGTGAACACCACGAGCGACATCACCCGCGGCTTCATCAGAGCTATGTAGTCGCCGACACCCGCAATCGAGGGCTCGACGCGCGCAAACGTGACGCTCATTGGATCAACGGCAGCGTGTCATATTGATGGAACGGCGGCGGCGACGGCAGCGTCCATTCCAGCGTCGTGGCGCCGGGGCCCCATGGATTGGCGCCGGCGCGCTCCTTGCGCAGGAACGCCTGCGCGATGCCGTAGAAGAACACCAGCGTGCCGATGCCGGAGATGTAGGCGCCGATCGAGGAGATGAAATTCCAGTCCCAGTAGGCGCTCGGATAATCGGCGATGCGCCGCGGCATGCCGGACATGCCGAGGAAGTGCTGCGGGAAGAACGCGACGTTGACGCCGACGAAGGTCAGCCAGAAGTGCAGCTTGCCGATGAACTCGTTGTACATGTAGCCGGTGATCTTCGGGAACCAGTAATACCAGCCGCCGAAGATGGCGAACACGGCGCCGAGCGACAGCACGTAGTGGAAGTGCGCGACCACGTAATAGGTGCCGTGCAGATAGCGGTCGACGCCGGCATTGGCCAGCACCACGCCGGTGACGCCGCCGATGGTGAACAGGAAGATGAAGCCGACCGCCCACAGCATCGGCGTCTTGAACTCGATCGAGCCGCCCCACATGGTGGCGACCCAGGAGAAGATCTTCACCCCGGTCGGCACCGCGATCACCATGGTGGCGAGAATGAAATAGGCCTGCACGCTCGCCGACATGCCGACATTGTACATGTGATGGGCCCAGACGACGAAGCCGATGCCGCCGATCGCCACCATGGCGTAGGCCATGCCGAGATAGCCGAACACCGGCTTCTTCGAGAACGTCGCCACGATCTGGCTGACCATGCCGAAGCCCGGCAGGATCAGAATGTAGACTTCGGGATGGCCGAAGAACCAGAACAGGTGCTGGAACAACAGCGGATCGCCGCCGCCCTGCGGATCGAAGAAGGTAGTGCCGAAATTGCGGTCGGTGAGCAGCATGGTGATGGCGCCGGCCAACACTGGCAGCGACAGCAGCAACAAAAATACCGTGACCAGCTCGGACCAGACAAACAGCGGCATCTTGTGCATGGTCATGCCGGGCGCGCGCATGTTGAAGATCGTGGTGATGAAGTTGATGGAGCCGAGGATGGATGACGCGCCGGCGAGATGGATCGACAGGATGACGAAATCCATCGCCGGGCCGGGATGGCCGGAGGTCGACAGCGGCGCATACAGCGTCCAGCCGGTGCCGGCGCCGTAGGTGCCCGGCTCGCCGCCGGTGAACATCGAGGTGATCAGGAGCGCGAACGACGCCGGCAGCAGCCAGAACGAAATGTTGTTCATGCGCGGAAACGCCATGTCGGGCGCGCCGATCATGAGCGGGATCATCCAGTTGCCGAAGCCGCCGATCATCGCCGGCATGATCATGAAGAAGATCATGATCAGGCCGTGCGCGGTGACCGCCACGTCGTAATAGTGCGTCTCGTGAAAGATCTGCAGGCCCGGATACATCAGCTCGGCGCGGATCAGGATCGAGGCGATGCCGCCGATCAATCCGGCAACCAGCGCGAACACCAGGTACATGGTCCCGATGTCCTTGTGGTTGGTCGAGTAGAGGTAGCGGCGCCAGCCGTGCGGGATCGCGTGCCCGTTGTCGTCGCCGTTTACGGCACCGTGTGCCGCGTCGTGTGCCGCATGAGGGGTCGTAGCCATCGCAGTTCCTTCGTTACCGGTCGCGCCCTGTCGGGCTTGCTAGCATCATCGCCGCGTGTTCACCGCACCGCGCCGGCCGCCGCCAATGCGGTCGGCGGCGTCGGCTGTTCGGCGGCGTATTTCTGTTTGGCCGCGGCGGCCCATTTGGTGAATTCATCGTCGCTCACGACGCGTACGGCAATCGGCATGAACGCATGGTCGACGCCGCACAGCTCCGAGCACTGGCCGTAATACATGCCTTCGCGCGTCGCCTTGAACCAGGTGTCGTTGATGCGGCCCGGAACGGCGTCGATGCGGATGCCGAACGACGGCACCGCGAACGAATGGATAACATCGGCGCCGGTCACCAGCACGTGCACGACTTTATTGACCGGAACCACCATCTCGTTGTCGGCGGTAAGGAGCCGCGGCTGGCCGGGCTTGAGATCCTTGTCGGCGACGACGGTCGAATCGAATTCGAAATTGCCGTTGTCCGGGTAGCTGTAGCTCCACAGCCACTGCTTGCCGGTGGCCTTGATGGTGA
>JASHWN010000607.1 GCA_030044035.1 Xanthobacteraceae bacterium | reverse complement strand
CCGGTGAGCCGGGACGAACACTGGAAGGGCGCGCACGAAACTCCGTCCGGCACAGCTATGCGAGTCTTGGTACGCTTCATTCATCGCAACGCTATAGGTGGCGTTGCGCGCCGGGCGTGTCAAGAAAGCCCGGTTTTTGCGGCAAATCTTCGCGCGGTAGAGGCGATGCGGCGGCTCGCGCAGCGAATCGGGCCGCTCCGGCGGACCCGATTGCATGTCACGCGCTCGCGCCGCCGGCGTCGCTCGCCCGATCGGAGCGATCGGCATAGATGTAAAGTGGGCGTTTCGAGCCGTCGACCACCTCGCGGAAGATCTCGACCCGCACCACGCCTTCGAGGCTCGGCAGATCGAACATGGTGTCGAGCAGGATGCTCTCCATGATCGAGCGTAGCCCGCGCGCGCCGGTCTTGCGGTCGATCGCCTTGCGGGCGATCGCGGCCAGCGCCTCGTCGGTCAGCTTGAGATCCACCGTCTCCATTTCGAACATGCGCTGATACTGCTTGACCAGCGCGTTCTTCGGCTCGGTGAGAATGCGCTTGAGCGACGGCTCGTCGAGGTCCTCCAGCGTCGCCACCACCGGCAGCCGGCCGACGAATTCCGGAATGAGCCCGTACTTGAGCAAATCCTCGGGCTCGACCTCGCGGAAGATTTCGCCCTGCTTGCGGTCCTCCGGCGCCATCACCTTGGCGCCGAAACCGATCGAGGTGGAACGGCCGCGCGCCGAGATGATCTTTTCCAACCCGGAGAACGCGCCACCGCAGACGAACAGGATGTTCGTGGTGTCGACCTGCAGGAACTCCTGTTGCGGATGCTTGCGGCCGCCCTGCGGCGGAACGCTGGCGATCGTGCCCTCCATGATTTTCAACAGCGCCTGCTGGACGCCTTCGCCGGACACGTCGCGGGTGATCGACGGATTGTCGGACTTGCGCGAAATCTTGTCGATCTCGTCGATGTAGACGATGCCGCGCTGCGCGCGCTCGACGTTGTAGTCGGCCGCTTGCAGGAGTTTGAGGATGATGTTCTCGACGTCCTCGCCGACGTAGCCCGCCTCGGTCAGCGTGGTGGCGTCGGCCATGGTGAACGGCACGTCGAGGATGCGCGCCAGCGTCTGCGCCAACAGCGTCTTGCCGGAGCCGGTCGGGCCGATCAGCAAGATGTTGGACTTCGCCAATTCGACGTCGTTGTGCTTGCTCTGATGATTGAGCCGTTTGTAGTGATTGTGCACCGCGACCGAGAGCACTTTCTTGGCATAGTCCTGGCCGATCACGTAATCGTCCAAAACCTTGCGGATCTCGCGCGGCGTCGGGATGCCGTCGCGCGACTTCACCAGCGAGGATTTGTTCTCCTCGCGGATGATGTCCATGCACAGCTCGACGCACTCGTCGCAGATGAACACGGTCGGCCCGGCGATGAGCTTGCGCACCTCGTGCTGGCTCTTGCCGCAGAACGAGCAGTAAAGCGTATTCTTTGAATCGCCGCCGCCGACCTTGCTCATTCCAGTCTTCTCCGTACCGATCCGAAGTCTCGACCTTTCCGTCTCGACCGGGCGCGGTGTGCGTTACCTTACGAAGCGCCGCGCTAACATTCCGTAGCTCAACAGGCGAACTCTGTTCACACTGCCTTTGCGCTGCCACCGCGCACAAGCGCCTATGCTAACCGCCTGCCACCCAAGAATCCATTAACGATAACGCGAGTTTGCGCCACTGTGTTTTCCGCATCACACCGCTGATAAAACGCTTGACGGGCGGTTTTGAGCCGCCTTGCCCCTGCCGAATCGGACCTTTTCGTGGCATCGCGGGCCCTCGCCCGCCCGTGGCGGCTCACCCCTTGAGGGTCGCCACTTCCGCCGACTTGAGGGACGGCTCCTCCGGACGTTTCTCGATCACCTTGTCGATCAGGCCGAAATCCTTGGCCATCTCCGAGGTGAGGAACATGTCGCGCTCCAGGGCGTCCTCGATCTTCTTCAAGGGCTGGCCGGTATGCTTGACGTAGATCTCGTTGAGCCGGCGCTTGAGGTTCAGGATCTCCTGGGCATGCAGCATGATGTCGGTGGCCTGGCCCTGAAACCCGCCCGACGGCTGGTGGACCATGATGCGGGCATTGGGCAGCGCGAAGCGCAAGTCCTTGGCGCCTGCGGCAAGAAGCAGCGATCCCATGGAGGCGGCCTGTCCGGTGCACAGCGTCGAAACCGCCGGCCGGATGAACTGCATGGTGTCGTAGATCGCCAGACCCGCGGTCACGATGCCGCCCGGCGAATTGATGTACATCGACACTTCTTTCTTGGGGTTGTCGGCCTCGAGGTACAGAAGCTGAGCGACGACCAGCGAGGCCATGCCGTCCTCGATCGGCCCGGTGATGAAGACGATCCGCTCCTTGAGCAGGCGCGAATAGATGTCATAGGCCCGTTCGCCGCGGTTGGTCTGTTCGACCACCATCGGGACCAAGTGCTGCATGTAGAATTCGGTCGGGTCGCGCATAGATCACCTGTGGGGCTCCGGTGTGCCTGCCAAGCTCGGCTCAAGCCAGTGTGCAAGCCAGTGTGACTGAGTCGGCCACCGCTTGTCGAAGCCGGCGGGCATCCGGGATGAATTCGTCGTTATTGCAGATAGGCGCGCAAAATCCGCACAGCAAGGCGTGCGGCGGCTTGCTCATTCGGCCTCTTCCTTGAACAGCTCCTCGCGGGACACCTGCTTGTCGGTCACGTCGGCCAGTTCGAGCACGAAGTCGACGACCTTGTCCTCGAACAGCGGTGCCCGCAAGGCGGCAAGCGCATTCGGATTGTTGCGGTAATAGTCCCACACCTCTTGCTCGCGGCCCGGCATCTGGCGAACCTGCTCCATGATCGCCGCACGCAACTGGTCCTCGCTCACCGTGATATTGTTCTTGTCGCCGATCTCCGCAATGACCAGGCCGAGCCGCACCCGCCGCTCGGCGATGGCGCGATACTCGTCCCGCGCCTTCTCCTCGGTGGTGCCCTCGTCGGCGAAAGTGCGATTCTGCTGCTTGAGGTCACTTTCGATCGCCGACCAGACCTGGTTGAATTCCTGCTCGACGAGGGTGGGCGGCGGCTCGAATTTGTGGCGCTCGTCGAGCTGGTCAAGGAGCGCGCGCTTGAGCTTTTGCCGCGACGCTGCGGCATGGTCGCGCGCCAAGCGCTCGCGCAACGCGTCGCGCAGCTTGGCGAGCGAATCCAAGCCGAGCGTTTTGGCGAAATCGTCGTTCAGCGTCACCTCGCCGGGCGCCTCGACGGTCTTCACCGTTACGGCAAAGCTGGCGGTCTTACCGGCCAGCGCTGCGGCCGGATAATCGTCCGGGAACTTCACATCGAAGGTGCGGCTCGCGCCGGCCGTAAGCCCGATCAGGTTGTCTTCAAAGCCCGGTATAAAGCGGCCGGAGCCGAGCAGCAGCGGCACGTCATCGCCGGAGCCGCCCTCGAACGGCAGGCCGTCCATCGTGCCCTGGAACGAGATAGTGAGGCGGTCGCCGTTTTGCGCGGCCTCAACCTTGGGAGTGTACGGCTTGTTTTGCTCGGCAATGGCCGCAAGCGCCCGATCGACCTCGGCGTCAGCGACTTCGGCGGTCAAGCGCTCCAGCTTGATGTCCTTGAAATCGGTGAGCGCGATCGGCGGCACGATCTCGAGCTCGACCGTGTAGGCGAGGTCGGCCTTGCCGGAGATGACGTTCTCGACCGCGCCCGCCTCCGTCGGCAGCACCACTTTGGGCTCGGTGGCGAGCTTGAGGCCGTGATCGTCGATGATTTTCTGATTGGCTTCGCGGACCGCAGCCTCGATGACCTCGGCCATCGCCGACTTGCCGTAAATGCGCTTGAGGTGATTGACCGGCACCTTGCCGGGCCGGAACCCGCGCATCTGCACCCGGCCTTTGAGGTCATCGAGCCGCTCGTTGACCTTCGCCTCGAGATCGGTTGCCGGAACGACGACGCGGTATTCGCGCTTGAGCCCCGCGGCGGCAGTTTCAGTGACCTGCATTGCAGCTACTCTTTATCGCGCGGGACCACGCGCTTTGCGCTCTTACTTTGCCACAAAACCGCCCGGTGGTGCGGGCGGAGGGGCTCGAACCCCCACGACTTGCGTCACGGGAACCTAAATCCCGCGCGTCTACCAATTCCGCCACGCCCGCAATACGCACGGCGGCCCGGCGGCGCGGCTTATATCATGCGCAATGAACGGGACACCATAAAAATAGGCGCGAAACCGCCGTCCGCAACGCGCGGAACCGGGGTCGCTCAAGGGGCGCGGCGTTACCCCAGCAGGCCGCGATAGACGCGCGGCAAAGCCTCAGGCAGGTCCTCGGAGATCAGGCCGCGACCGAAGGCAGCAGCGGCTTCGCCGTGCAGCCATACAGCCGCGCTGGCCGCTTCAAACGCCGGCATGCCCTGGGCCAATAATCCGGCCGCGATCCCGGTCAGCACATCGCCGGCGCCCGCCGTCGCCAGGAAGGCCGGCGCATTGGCGGCGATAGTGGCGCGGCCGTCCGGAGCCGCCACGACGGTGTCGCCGCCCTTGAGGAGAACAACCGCGCCGCAGAGGGTAGCGGCGAGGCGAGCTCTTTCGAGTTTCGATCCGGCTTTGGTTCGGGCGTCCAGCGCATTGAAAAAGCGGGAAAATTCACCCTCGTGCGGCGTCAGCAATGTTGCCTTGTTGGCGCGCGCCAAAAGCGCCGTGGCGAGCCGCTGCGGATTGGCTGCAAAGCTGGTGATGGCGTCGGCGTCCAGCACCACGGCGCGGTCGCCTGACAGTGCCGCCAAGACCAGCTCACAGGTCGCCTCGCCGACGCCAAGACCCGGTCCAAGCGCCACGGCGTTCAAGCGGCGGTCGCCAAGAAACTTGGTCAGTTCGCCGGCGCCATCGACGGGCCGCACCATCACCGCCAGGTTAGCCGCCGCATTGATGGCGAGCGCCTCGCGCGGACTGGCGATGGTGACGAGGCCGGCACCGGCACGCAGCGCGCCGCGCGCGGCGAGCCGCGCCGCCCCGGTCGACCACGACGGTCCGGAAGCCACCACGGCATGGCCGCGATCGTACTTATGCCCGGTATGCCGCGGCACCGGGAATTGCGCGCGCCAGAGCGCCGGGACGTTCTCCCAGGTCTTCGGCCCGATGCGCTGCAGGACCGCGGTTGGGTTGCCGATATCGGCGATTGACACCGTCCCACAATGAAGCCGGCCGGGTAGAAGCACGTGTCCGGGCTTTTTGCGAAAGAAGGTGACGGTGTGGGTCGCCTTCACCGCGGCTCCCATGACCGCGCCGGTGGTGCCGTTGATGCCGCTCGGCAGATCGACCGCGATGACGGGCATGCCTCGGCCATTGATTGCCTCGATCAGCCGGCGCGGCAAACCCTCGACCGGACGATCGAGGCCGGCGCCGAACAGCGCATCGATCACGACGTTGGTGTTGGCCAACTCCTCCACGTCGGCAGCGAGCACCGCACCGGTCCAGCGTTTCGCGGCAAGCGCCGCATCGCCCTTGAGGCGGCTTGCTTCGCCGCACAGCAAAATTTTCACGGTGTAGCCGCGCTCTGCGAGCAGCCGGGCGGCGACAAATCCATCGCCGCCGTTGTTGCCTGGTCCGGCGACCACGGCGATGCTGGCGCCGCTGGTGTGGCGCTCGGCGACCGCTGCCCCCACGGCGGTCCCGGCATGCTCCATCAGGTCGATGCCGGGCGTTCCGGCGGCGATCGTCAGGCGATCGGCCTCGGCCATTTCGGCGTTGCTGAGAAGCTCGAGCATGCTCACAGAAGATAACGAAAGCGGCAGACACCGCCTATCGGCAAGCGCCTATCCTTCAGTCTCATGCGCTATTGACGAGATAATAGGCACTATGCCTATTTCGGCGGCGAAGGCCTTTTCAAAGCACCGCAAAAGCGGTGGTGGGCGTCCTCTAAAACGCTGATGTGACTTGATTATTTCCGCAGCCGCGGCCCTGGCACGGGACCTGCTAACCGAGGCGTGGTTCCGCGCGTGCGCTGGCCCGCCTCGGAGCCGGGAGACTTAACGCGATGAAGAAAATCGAGGCCATCATCAAGCCGTTCAAACTCGATGAGGTGAAGGAGGCGCTGCAGGAAGTGGGCTTGCAAGGCATTACCGTCACCGAAGCCAAAGGGTTCGGCCGGCAGAAGGGTCACACCGAACTTTATCGCGGCGCCGAGTACGTCGTCGATTTTCTCCCGAAGGTGAAGATCGAGGTTGTGCTCGGCGACGACATGGTCGAAAAGGCCGTCGAAGCGATCCGCCGCGCCGCGCAGACCGGACGGATCGGCGACGGCAAGATTTTCGTCTCAAGCATCGAGGAGGCGATCCGGATCAGGACGGGGGAATCCGGAATTGACGCCATCTGAACCGCCGATCTGACCGCTCGCCGGGGCTGCGCCAGCCGAACGGGCCAAAAACGCATTTGGCTTTCCACCAGCACCAGACCACCAGCACCACGAAAGGTACGCCTGCCATGACTACGCCGAAGACCGTGATGAAGATGATCAAAGACAGCGACGTCAAATACATCGATTTCCGTTTCACCGATCCGCGCGGCAAATGGCAGCACGTGACGACCGACGTCAGCACCTTCGAAGAAGAAACCTTCGCCGAAGGCATCATGTTTGACGGCTCCTCGATCGCCGGCTGGAAGGCGATCCATGAATCCGACATGCAGCTGATGCCCGATCCGGAGAGCGCCTGCATCGATCCGTTCTTCGCCGAAACCACGCTGGTGCTGATCTGCGACACGCTCGAGCCGCTGACCGGCGAACCGTACACGCGCGACCCGCGCTCGATCTGCAAGAAGGCCGCGGGCCTCGTCAAAGCGATGGGCGTCGGCGACACGGTGTTCTTCGGACCGGAGGCCGAATTCTTCATCTTCGACGACGTCAAATACTCCGTGACGCCCTATAAGGTCGGCTATCAGGTCGACTCGGTGGAGTTTCCGACCAACTCCGACACCGAATACGAAGGCGGCAATCTCGGCCACCATATCGGCTTCAAGAAGGGCTACTTCCCGGTGCCGCCGCTCGACACCGCGCAGGATATGCGCTCGGAAATGCTCGCCGCCATGGCGCGCATGGGCGTCAAGGTCGAGAAGCACCACCACGAGGTCGGCTCGGCGCAGCACGAGCTCGGCATGAAATTCGCGCCGATGGTGCGCATGGCCGACCAGATGCAGATCTACAAGTACTGCATCCAGCAGGTCGCGCAGGTCTACGGCAAGACTGCGACCTTCATGCCGAAGCCGATCTACGGCGACAACGGCTCGGGCATGCACTGCCACCAGTCGATCTGGAAAGCTGACAAGCCGCTGTTTGCCGGCAACAAATATGCCGACCTGTCGGACACCTGCCTGCAATACATCGCCGGCATCCTCAAGCATGCCCGCGCCATCAACGCCTTCACCAATCCGACGACGAATTCCTATAAGCGGCTGGTCCCCGGCTTCGAGGCGCCGGTGCTGCTCGCTTATTCAGTGCGCAACCGCTCGGCCAGCTGCCGCATCCCGCTCGGCTCGTCGCCAAAGGCCAAGCGCGTCGAGGTGCGCTACCCCGACCCGCTGTGCAATCCGTATCTCGGCTTTGCCGCTATGCTGCTGGCCGGCCTCGACGGCATCAGGAACAAGCTCAATCCCGGCGAGCCGATGGACAAGGACCTCTACGATCTGCCGCCGCGCGAGCTGAAAAAGATCCCGACCGTCTGCGGCAGCCTGCGCGAGGCGCTTTCCAACCTCGACAAGGACCGCGACTTCCTAAAGGCCGGCGGCGTGTTCGACGACGACTTCATCGACAGCTACATGGAGCTGAAGATGCAGGAGATCATCCGCTTCGAGCACACGCCGCATCCGGTCGAATTCGAAATGTACTATTCGGCGTAGCGTCCGCGTATCCTCCCTGCATTGCATTGAAGCAATGCGAACTTGCGGGGCGCCTTTGGCGCCCCGCTTTTTTCTACCCTACGCGCCGCGCTTTGGCAGGATCGCGACCGGACGGTCGTCGGGCAGCACGCGCGCCAGCCGCGGCCGCAAGGTCGGCAGCGGCACGACCACGGAGGCGGGCCGCTCCCGTGCCGCGACCGCCTCATCGGCAAGCTCGACCCGATTGCGGCCGTTGGCCTTGGCGCGATAGAGCGCGGCATCGGCGCGGGCGATCAGCATATCGATCGACGCGTTCGGCGAGCCGCAAGCGACGCCGATGCTGACCGTCGCCGGAACGTCACAGCCTTCGGCAGCGGTGGTGGCCGCCGCAAACGCGCTGCGCATGCGTTCGGCCGCGATCGCAGCCTGGGCCAGCGTGCCCGACACCAGCGCCACGAACTCCTCGCCGCCGACCCGGCCGATGATGTCGCCGCCGCGCATCGTCTTGCGCACCACCGTGGCAAAGAGCTGCAGCATGGCGTCGCCAGTGGCATGGCCGAAATCGTCGTTGATCGACTTGAAATGATCGAGGTCGAACGCCAGCACGCTGACCGGCGCCATGGTCGGCAGGTTGTCGGCCATCATGGTGCGGGCGGCTTCGAACAGACCGCGCCGGTTGAGCAGTCCGGTCAGCGGATCAGTCGCCGCAGCGGCCTTGTAGGCGCGAACCGCGCGATCCTTGGCCAACATCAGCACGATGAAGGCCGCGCCGACCACGTAGAGCAGCACCTCGATGCCGAACATCGCCACCCAGCCCTTGC
>JASHWN010000006.1 GCA_030044035.1 Xanthobacteraceae bacterium | reverse complement strand
CACAGCCTCGTAGCCCGGCACGAACTCGGCCAGCGCTGGCACGCCCGGCAACGAATCCGAGCGATTTTTGGTTGTCACCGCGAGCGCGCGCAATTTGCCGGCGCGGACGTAGCTGATCGACTGCAGGATCGGCGTAAAGCCCGCCTGCACCTGGCCGCTGAGCAGATCGGGCATGTAGCTGCTGCGATAGGGCACGTTCACGAGCCGCGTGCCGGCCATCATGTTGAACAACTCGCCGGCCACATTGGTGGCGGCGCCGGCGCCGACCGAGGCGTAATTGATCTTTCCCGGATTGGCTTTGGCGTAGGCGATGAATTCAGAAAGCGTGTGCGCCGGCACCGACGGATTGATCACCAACACCAGCGGCAGCAGCACCAAACCCGAGACCGGCGCGATGTCGCGCAGGTAATCGAAATCGAGATGATCGTACAGCGAAATGTTGATGGCATTGGTCATGGTTGCGGTGAGCAGCGTGTAGCCGTCGGGCGCCGCATGGACCACGAGCTGCGTGCCGATATTGGCGGCGCCGCCGGGCCGGTTGTCGACGATGAATTGCTGGCCGAGCCGCTGCGAGAGCGATTGGGCGACCAGGCGGGTGGCGATGTCGGGGGCGATGCCGGCCGGATACGGCACGATGATGCGCACCGGCCGCGTCGGATAGGCTTGCGCTGCGGCGACCCGGGATAGCAGCGGCAGCGCGGCAACACCGCCTGCGGTGCGCAACAATCGTCGACGCGAATATGTCATACGGGTCTCTCCTTCGCGGCGCCGGTTCCGCAGGCGCGGCCGTCGCCATTTCACTCATTCCGGCTTGGTGCCGGAAGATTTGACGACCTTCGCCCACTTGTTTGTTTCATCGCTCAGGAACGCGCCGAATTGCGCCGCCGTCATCGGCATGGGCTCGCCGCCGAGATCCTTGATCTTGGCCTTGATCTGCGGATCGGCGAGGCCGGCGCCGATGGCGGCGTTGAGCTTGTCGATGATGTCGGCCGGCGTGCCTTTCGGCGCGCAGGTGCCGTCCCAGGCGGTGGCCTCGAAGCCGGGCAGAAATTCGGCGACGGCCGGCACGTCCGGCAACACGCCGGAGCGCGTCGCGCCGGTGACGGCGAGCGCCCGCAGCTTGCCGCTTCTGATAAAGCCGATGGCGGCGGTGATGGTGATGATGAAGCACTGCACGCGCCCGGCGATCAGATCGGTAAATGCGCCGGCGGGGCCGCGATACGGCACGTGGGTCATATCGACGCCGGCGGAAAGCTTGATCAGCTCCGCGGCCACGTGCATCGGCGTGCCGACGCCGGGCGAGGCCATGTTGATCGCGCCGGGATGCGCCTTGGCGTAGGCGATGACTTCGGGAAACGTTTGCGCCGGAAAGGCGGGGTTGACCAGCACCACCATGGGCAAGCGGATCAAGCCGGCGACCGGCGCGGTATCGCGCAGAAAATCGAATTTCAGATTCTTGTAGAGCGAGGCGTTGATCGCGTTCGCGGTCAAGCAGGTGAGCAGCGTGTAACCGTCGGGGGCCGCGCTTAGCACCGCCTCAGTGGCGATATTGCCGGCGGCGCCGGTGCGGTTTTCCACCACGAACGGTTGGCCGAGCCGCTGCGACAGCCATTGCGCAAACACGCGCGAGATCAGATCGGGCGTGCCGCCGCCGCCGAAGCCTTCGAAGATGCGCACCGGCCGCGTCGGGTAATCGGCCGCCTCGGCAAGCCGCGCCAAGCCCGGCGTCGCGGCGCTCGCCGCCGCCAAGCTCAAAAGAAACCGCCGGCGCGGAAGTGTCATGGCGTTCCTCCACGGCGCGCAACGCCTCGCCGCGCGCGATGTTAGCAGTGCCGGCCCTTCCGCGTACACCGCGCCACGTGTAGCATGTTGTCGCCGTCCAGCCGCATCGGGAGAGCACCCATGACGCTGCCACGCCGACAGTTTTTGCGGCTCGCCGCTGGCGCCGCGGCGCTGCCGGCGGCGATGCACATCGCGCGCGCAGACACTTACCCGTCGCGGCCGGTGCATCTGATCATCGGCTATACGCCGGGCGGCTCGGCCGACATGACGGCGCGGCTGTTCGGGCAATGGCTGTCGCGGCGGCTCGGCCAGCAATTCATCGTCGAAAGCCATCCTGGCGGCGGCACCAACATCGCCACCGAGATGGCGCTGCACGCGCCGCCGGACGGCTATACGCTCTTTCTCGCCTCGCCGGCCAATACCACCAATCCGGCGCTGTTCGCCAAGCTCAATTTCGATTTTCTGCGCGACGTCACGCCGGTCGCCGGCCTGATCCGCTTTCCCGACGTCGTGGTGGTGAATCCAGGCTTGCCGGTCCACACCATTCCCGAATTCATCGCCTACGCCAAAGCCAATCCCGGCAAGCTCAACTTCGCGTCTTCGGGCATCGGCTCGACGCTGCATGTCGCCGGCGAGCTGTTCAAGATGATGACCGGCGTCGACATCGTGCACGTCGCCTATCGCGGCGGCGCGCCGGCGCTGGTCGATCTAATGAGCGGCCGCGTGCAGGTGATGTTCGACAACGTGCCGACCGCGCTGCCGTACATCAAGGCCGGCAAGCTGCGGCCGTTGGCGGTGACATCGACGACGCGCGCCGCGGTGCTGCCCGACGTGCCGACGGTGGCCGATTACGTGCCGGGCTACGAGGCGAGCGCCTGGTACGGCCTGGTCGGGCCGAAGGGCCTGCCTGCCGACGTCGTCGAAAAACTCAATCGTGAGGTCCAGGCCGTCCTGGCCGAGCCCGAGGTGAAGACCCAACTCGCCGACCTCGGCGCCTCGCTGCTGCCCGGCTCGCCCGGCGATTTCGGCAAGCTCGTCGCCGACGAGACGCAGAAGTGGGGCAAGGTGATCCGGTTCGCGGGCATCAAGCCGGAGTAATGTCGCGGCGAACCAGCCCGCTATCACCGCTCGTAAGCTCATGAACAAAAGATCGATTGGTTTTCTGATCGTCTGCCTCTTTGCATACGTCACCGCTGGTGGCGCGGCGACGAGCCCGGTATGGACCGTGACTCTGCGCCCTGCCGACATCATCGTCGGCGAGGCTCTCACCAAGCTGCAGACGCGTC
>JASHWN010000606.1 GCA_030044035.1 Xanthobacteraceae bacterium | reverse complement strand
TCCCTGGCGCCGGTATTTCGATCACGCGCTGGGCCGGCGCGGCGTCGGCCGCGGGCGCGCGGGAGTCGCGCGGGGCGGCCCATGACGTCGCCACCGCCAGCGCTGCGTTGTGGCCGGCAACGAGCTGCAGCGGCGCACTCTCGGCCGTCAGCCGATTGAGCGGCTCGCGGTTGACGCGTAGCGCGGCGAACACGCCGAATTCGCAGCTCAAAACCAGGAGCGCGATGAACAGCGTCCCGATCAGCAGACGGACATTGGGAAACATGCGACCTCGCAGAACGCCTGCGCGCGATTCTTTCGCCACACAGCACGCGTCACAATTGTCGGATCGCGGCGAATCGCGGCGAGGCACTTGATGCCGACGAGAGGACTCTGCCGGCGCAGCCGAATCATTTACGACATTAGCTGAGTCGCGGAGAAACCGCCGCAAATTTTGCGTCCTCCGGTTCAATGTCGACGTCGCCGCGTGTCACATTGGAGCCATTCGACAGGTGTTACTGTGCCGCGCCTGCTTAATCGCCCACCGAGGGAAAAATGCGAGCATATTTCCGGGCAGCAATGTCCCTTATTTTATCCAATCTATTTGTTTCCTGCATTGCTGCCTCCGGTCATGCAGCGGACCAGGAGATTGTGTTGCACTGCGAGTGGTCGAACAACGGCGGAGGCTTCGATCTCGATGTCGGCGAGAGTCGTGTGCTTTTGAATGGACGGAGATTGCTTTCTCCTCAGCAGCCTACCAGCGACAAGGACATCGTTGACATCAGCCGCGACTACATATCGTTTAGCACGCATTACATACTTGGTGGTCTTGGCGAAAGTTACTTGCTCAATCGGAAGACAAAGGAAATGACTTATACGCGCGACTACGATGCCAACGAATGTGGACCGTTCGCGGGAGTCCTAGGAAGCAATTGTCACCGCGACATGAAACAGGAAATAAAGAAGGCTTCGTGTGAGGAGCGCTAGAGCGATTGCGCCGTGATCCGGCCAACAGCATGCAAGCGGGGCGTATCGACAGAAAGCGACGAATTTCGAGGCGCCCGGGCGCAAACGCCGGCGCTTGCTGCGACGATGGTCTACGTCAGTGGGCGACCGGAGCTTGCGCGGACGCTGTATCCGCCGGCGGCGAGCCGGGCAGCACCACGACACGCGTGCCGACCTGGACGCGGCTAAAGAGGTCCGCGATGTCGTCGTTGGTCAGGCGAATGCAGCCCGAGGACACGAACGAGCCGATGGTCGACGGCTGGTTGGTGCCGTGGATGCGGTAGAGCGTGTTGCCGAGATAGAGAGCGCGCGCGCCGAGCGGGTTGCTTTCGCCGCCGGCCATGAAGCGCGGCAGGTACGGCTGGCGCTCAATCATTTCCTTCGGCGGGAACCAGTCGGGCCATTCTTTCATGCGGCTGATGCGCTCCGTGCCGGTCCAGGTAAAGCCCTCGCGGCCGACGCCGATGCCGTAGCGCAGCGCCTTGCCGCGACCCATGACCAGATAGAGGTAGGTGTGCGGCGTATCGACAATGATGGTGCCGGCCGGCTCGCTGGTGACGTAGTCGACGAGCTGGCGCTGGAATTGCGGCGGCAGCTGCTTGGGTGGGCCCTGCTCGGGCTGATCCTCGGCCGGTAGCGCCGCGATGATCGCCGGATTGGCCGGAGGCGGCGGCGGGCCGGCAGCCGGAGCTTGCACGGTGCCGGTTATGTCGGCCGAGGCCGGACCAGGCGGGCCGGCCGGGCCGGCGCCGATTTCGGCCGGGGGGCGCAGGCCGTACCCGCCCTGCGCCGGTAGCGGCTGCGGCGGAAAGCGGCTGTCGGGCTCGCTGTACGGCCGGTTCGGCGGCGGATACGCGTCGGTCTCCTGCTGCGGTGGCGGCGGCGGTGCGTAGCCATAGGGCGCGCCATTCTGTGCCGGCGCTACAGCGCCGGGCGGCGGCAGCGGTGCGCTGGAATAGGACGGCTGCGAATAGCCGGGCGGCGGCGGCGGATAATAGCCGGGCTGGGGCGGGGCGGGCTCATAACCCGGCGGCGGTGGCGGGTAATATTGTGCCGTCGCTGCGCCGATGGAACCGGCGAGCGCCAGCGCGATTACGGTCAAGCTGATGCAGGCGCGCAAGGCAGATCCCCCCCAAAGACCCCGGAGAACTCGTCCTGTTGTGCGTACAAGATTGGGCGGCAACAAGGCAACAGGGCTGCGGCGGCGTGCGCCGGCACGGGACGGTTCGTCAGGCGGCGGGATGTTCCGTCCCATTGCGTAAACGATCCGCTAATGGGCCGAACGCGCGACCTGCTGTGGTGCGGGCTCCGGATGGGCTTGATCCGGCGCCCACAACCCGACACATAATTCCCTGTCCGCTTGCGGCAGGCGCACAACGCGGCAAGCGGATAGGGATCGGGCCTCGAAAGCTTGCCGCAGAAGGAAGTGCCAGATGCCGTCCGTAAGCGACTGGAAGATTCCGTCCGCCGCCCAACCAAAACCTCAGGATTACGGCTACGACCTCGATAATGCGCTCGCCGCAATGGTCGGGCTGCGCACGATCGTTCCACCGGATGCTTTCACCGCGGAGACGCTGGGCACCGAGCGTGCCGGCCACGGCGTATTCATTCGCGATAACGGCCTTGTCCTCACCATCGGTTACTTGATCACCGAGGCGGAAACGATCTGGCTGACATTGAGCGACGGCCGCTCGGTGCCGGGCCACGCGCTCGGCTACGATCAGGAAACCGGCTTCGGCCTCGTTCAGGCGCTCGCCAAGCTCGACGTGCCGGCGCTCGAGATCGGCAGCTCGTCCGCCGCGTCGATCGGCGAACGCGTCGTGGTCGGCGGCGCCGGCGGCCGCGCCCGCTCGGTCGCCGCACGCATCGTCGCCAAGCAGGAATTCGCCGGCTATTGGGAATACGTGCTCGACGAAGCGATCTTCACCGCGCCGGCGCATCCGAACTGGGGCGGCACCGCGTTGATCGGGCCCGAGGGCGACCTCCTTGGCATCGGCTCGCTGCAGCTGCAGCACGTCGTCGACAAGGGCCAGCCGCAGAACATCAACATGATCGTGCCGATCGATCTGTTGGCCCCGATCTTCGACGATCTGCTCAAGACCGGCCGGCGCTCAGGCCCGCCGCGGCCCTGGCTCGGCCTCTACGCCACCGAAGTGGAGAGCCGGCTCGTCATCGTCGGGCTGGCCGACCGCGGCCCCGCCAAGAAGGCCGATCTGCGCAACGGCGACATCGTGCTGTCGGTCGCCGGCAAGGAGGTGCGCGACCTCGCCGGCTTCTTCCGCCGCATCTGGGCGCAAGG
>JASHWN010000605.1 GCA_030044035.1 Xanthobacteraceae bacterium | reverse complement strand
AAGCCGCGCTGCGCCAGCAATTGCTGCAGCTCGTAGCGCTCGTCGAGGGTGAGCACGCGCTCGTCGCGCGGCCATGATTGGACGAGCGGCGCGCCGCCGCGCAGCCGGTCGGCAAGAAGGCCGATGGCGAGCGCGTAGGCTTCGGCCGGATTGTATTTCATGATGACGTCGAAATTGGCGAACGTCAGGAAGGCGGGAGCGCGCGCGCCGGCCGGCAGCAGCAGGCCGGCGCGGTCGGTGGGCCGCGGCAACGGATTGCCGTCGGCGCGGCGCACGCCGAGGCTTTGCCATTGGCGCACCGTCATTTGTCGCGCCGAATCGGCCAACCGATAATCGAAGCCCTGCGGCAGCACGACTTCATAGCCCCAGCTCTGGCCGCGGACCCAGCCGTCGGTTTTCAGATTGTTGGCCGTCGAGGCGATGACATCGGCGACCGAATCGACGACGTCGCGCCGGCCGTCGCCGTCGAAATCCACCGCGTAACGCAGGAACGAGGTCGGCATGAACTGGGTCGGGCCGAATGCGCCAGCCCACGAGCCGACCAAGCGGTCGGGCGGAATGTCGCCGCGCTGCAGGATTTCCAGCGCCGCCAAAAACTCGCCGCGGAAAAACTCCTGGCGGCGGCCGATGCAGGCAAGCGTCGCGGTCGAGCGCAGCACCGGCCGGTCGCCGCCCAAAGTGCCGTAGTTGGATTCAACGCCCCAGATCGCCGCGACGATCGATCTGTCGACGCCATAGGTGCGCTCGACCGCGGCAAAAATCGGCGCGTACTGCGCCAACAGTTCGCGGCCGCGCGCGATGCGCTCGTCGCTGACCAACAGATCGAGATAATCCCACGGCGCCTTGACGAATTCCGGCTGCGCGTCGAGCTTGTCCATGATCGACAGATCCGGCACGAGCCCGGCGGTGAAGCGCTGGTAAGCGGCAAGGCTGATGCCGCGCCGCGCGGCCTCTCGCGCCAGTCCGGCGATGCAATTGGGGAAATCGGCCGCCGCCGCGCGGATCGCGTCGGCGGTCATGCGCGGGTCGCCCGAAGCGCCCGATTGGCCGCTCCACTGCGCCTCGCCCTCGGCCGACCCGGGAACCGGGGCGGCGGCCGGCGGTTGGAACAACCCGGTCAGCCAGGCGGCGGGATTATCTTGCGTGCTGTTCGGGGTGCTGTTTTGGGCGCGGGCGGACGTGCCGCTCGCCAAGCCGAGCAGCAAGGCCAGGGCGGCACAAAGGCTAAGCCGGGAGGACACCATGACCAGCAATCTCGGTTGGTTGCCGCCGCAGCAACGCTCCGGCTTCGCTGTGTGCAGGAGAAGACTTAATACATGGTTCGTTTGCCATAGGCCGATCAGCCGCCGCTCGCGGCGGGGTCACGTTCATGCTCGGGCAACGTGAAGCGGCCTATGCTTGACGGTCATGGATTTTTTGCGCGCTTCGTGCTTGCCTCCGGCTTGGACCAGCAATTAGGCAAGAGTTTGAATGAAGGCCCGCCGGATGGCCGCGCGGTGCTGCCGACTAAAGCCTGATCGCAAGTCGCCGGCGATCCTAGCCGGAGCCGGTTTTTGACCTTCGGGGACAGCCGAAACGATGAAGCAACCCGTTCGCAAGGCCGTGTTTCCGGTCGCCGGTCTAGGCACCCGGTTTCTGCCCGCCACCAAGGCCATGCCCAAGGAAATGCTGCCGGTGGTCGACCGGCCGCTCATCCAGCACGTGGTCGACGAGGCGCGCGAAGCCGGCATCGAGCATTTCATCTTCGTCACCGGCCGCAACAAGGGCGTCATCGAGGATCATTTCGACCGGCAGTTCGAGCTGGAAATGGCGCTGTTGGAGCGGCAGAAGCACGCCGCGTTGGAATTCATGAGCCAGGACCTGCCGATCCCCGGCTCGACCAGCTTCACCCGCCAGCAGGAGCCGCTCGGCCTGGGCCACGCCGTGTGGTGTGCGCGCGAGCTGATCGGCCGCGAGCCGTTCGCGCTGCTGTTGCCGGACGTGCTGGTGCAGCACTCGCCGGGCTGCCTGGCGCAGATGCTGGAGGCGGCGCGCGAGCTCGGCGACAAGGTCAACGTGGTCGCGGTCGAGGAAGTGCCGCGCGAGCGCGTCGACCAGTACGGCGTGGTCGGCGTCGGCGCGAGCAAGGGCAAGACCTTCGCGATCACCAGCATGGTCGAGAAACCACAGCCCGAGCGTGCGCCATCGAATCTCATCCTGACCGGCCGCTACATCCTGCAGCCGGAAATTCTCGACATTCTGCAGACCCAGGAGCGCGGCGCCGGCGGCGAAATCCAGCTGACCGACGCCATGATCCAGCTGTCGCGCACGCAAAATTTCTACGGTCTGCAATTCGAGGGCCGCAGCTTCGATTGCGGCTCGAAAATCGGTTTTCTCGCCGCCAACGTGTCCTATGCGCTCGGCCGCAAGGACATCGCGCCCGGCTTCCGCGCCGAGATCAAAAAGATCCTCGACGAGCTCAACGGCGGCTGAGATCGTGATGGAGGTCGGCAAGTCATGCCGACCCCCGTAAGTACAGATCCATCACATGCCATCATCTGCGCATGCGGATGATCCAGTAATCACAGGCGGGCGGCGAGGACCGGCGGCACTTCCTCCCTGTGCGGCCATATAGGATTTAAGGAACATGGAGCAGGTTTCTTCGAACGATCAACCAACGATAGCGGCGGCGATCGGCGTTCTCGATCGTCACTTCGCAGCTCTCAATGCGGGGGATGCCGTGGCCCTGGCGCAGACCCTGCATTTTCCGCACTATCGCTTAGCCGGCGCACGTATGCAGGTGTGGGAGCACTCCGAAAATTACTTGCGGGACTTCCATGTCCGAGCCGGGAGCGAGTGGCATCACAGCGCTTGGGATTTCCGCAATCCGATCTGCGTCAGTCAGGAAAAGGTGCACTTCGACACCCAGTTCACCCGCTATCGTGCGGATGGTGCAATTCTGGGGCGATATCGCTCCCTATGGGTCATCACTTGCATCGGCGGCCGCTAGGGCGCACAGCTGCGGTCAAGCTTTGCCGCTTAGCCCTGCGACCGCTTGGGGCCATCAAAACAACGAGGCCCATCATGCCTGAGTCAATTGCTCACACTTAGTTTTGCGAACTTGATCACCTTCGCCCATTTTTCGGTTTCGCTTTCGATCAGCCTGCCAAAATCCGAGGACGATCCTCCCAGCGCCGTTCCGCCCAAATCCACAAGTCGCGCCTTTATGCCGGGCTCGGCAAGGGCGGTGTTGATTTGTACGTTGAGCCGGTCGATGAGTTGAATCGGCGTATTTTTTGGAGAGCAAACCCCGACCCAGTAGCTGGACTCGAAACCGGGCAGAAATTCGCTCAAGGCTGGAACGCCGGGCAGCGCGTCCGAGCGCACAGTAGTCGTCACCGCCAAGGCCCGCAGCCTGCCCGCTTTCAAGTGCTCGACGACCTCGGGTGTGCTGGGGAAATAGACTTGTACTTGTCCTGCCAAGAGGTCGATCATCGCGGGTGCTCCGCCACGATACGGCACGTGGACCATGTCGACGCCCGCCATCATCTTGAACAACTCGCCCGTCAGATGAGGGCCGCTGCCGATACCGGACGACGCCATGCTGATCCTTCCCGGATTGGCCTTGGCGTAGGCAATGAACTCGGGAACAGTCTTGGCCGTGATCGACGGATGAACCGCCATCGCGTATGGCGCCCGCATTACCGCCGCGACAGGTGCGACGTCACGGATGAAGTTAAATTTCAGGTCGTGGTAGAGCGTTGCATTAATCGCGCTCGGCGTTGTGCTTACTAAAAGCGTATAGCCGTCCGGGGACGCGCGGACGACAAATTCAGTGGCGATATTGGTGCCGGCGCCCGGCCGGTTCTCGACGATGAACGGCTGACCGAGTCGCTCTGAAAGCCATTGGCCGATTAGACGCGCCACAACATCGGTGCTGCCGCCGGGCGGGAATGGCACGATCACATGCACCGGCCGGATCGGATAACTCTGGGCGACTGCGGCGCCAGGTATCGCTGGAAGCGCGGCGGCAACCGCTGTCAAATACAGAAAATTGCGGCGGGCAAACTCCATCATAACGGCCTCACGACCTTGAGCGCCTTCCCAGCAGAGAGAAGGCGCAAACAACGATACGACGTAGTTCGGATGGCTCGCCCGCCGATGGCAGTGTCGCCGCCGTGAAGTCGCGGAAGGCCAGCACATCCCGCTTGCAGCCCTGCAACTGATACTACACGAACGCGGTATTCACGCGAAAGAGAATATCGCTGTTCGGCACTTGACGGACTTCCTACGATATCCGCTTCTATGTCGTTTCTCTCGCGCGGCTCAGCGCTGCAACCGCACGCCGGCGAGAAACGACGTGGCCGCATAGGCGACGCCGCTGACGTTCGAGGTCAGCCAGTCTTGCCGCACCGTGCCCTTGAGCTGCACGTCGCGGCTGAGCTTGTAGGTCAAACCGGTCGAAACGAAGTAGCGATCGTCGGTCCGGCCGAGCCCGACATACTGATCGCGGCCGTAGCCGGCCTGAACCGTTCCGATCAGCCGCCACAAGAACGCATGATCGACCTGCAAATTGACGTCGCGGCTGAAACTGCCCGACGTGCCGGCCACGATCGATTCGTTCACGGTCGAGGCGGCAGTGAGCTTGGCGGTCGTCAATGGCGTCGCCTGCCAGATCAGCGAGCCATCGGCGATGACGCCGGCGATATTCGGCAAGGTCGCATCCTTGTAGGTCCGCTCCATGTAGCCGAACGCCATTTCGCCGGTCAGCGAGCCGAACAGGTCGATGTCGGCGCCGGCCTTGCCGGCGAGCCCGGTCGAATCGCGCTGCAAGCCGTTGCGATCGAACTCTTCGTCGTGAATGCGTCCGTCCGCGTCGATTTCCAGGAACGGCTTGAACCCGGGATTGAGCTCGTAGCCGAAGCGCGCGGATCCGCCATATTGGTTGAAATCGCGGTCGCCGTTGCTGACGCTTTCGCCGTTGGTCAAGAGCGAATTGTCGTAGACCGAGCGGTCGAATGTGCCCTTCACGACGATCTGAAACCGGTTGAACTCCTGCGCCAGGCCGACCGTGCCGCCGACGGTGGTGAAGATCGGCAGCCTGGCAAGGCCGGCGACCAGGTTGGGGCTGCCCGGATTGTCGGTGGAAACGAGGACACGGTTCTCGAGCAGCACTTGGGTGTCGCGCAGCACGTCGATGCGGCCGTCGATCGTGCTGTTGAAATACGGCCGGTTCAGCGACGGGCTCAGCGCGTCGTTGCTGTAATCGGTGTAGGTGCCGACGATATTGGCGGTGAGCGAGTGACGGTCCCAGTCGGAGCGGACCTGAAGCTCGGGCGCGATGACGAACAACGGCGACGCCGCGCCGCCCGGCACGTGGCCCGGATTGGTGTCGTAGCCGGTCGACAGTTCGATTGCGGGATAGAGCAGGAAAGAGCCGGCGCGCAGGCCGAGCGCGGCGTAAGGATCGCCGGCCGCGATCGGCAACGGCCGCAGCGGCGCGAGCGGCAATGTATTGAGCGGCGGCGCGCCCGGCAGCGGGGTGCTCGACGATGGCTCGAATAGAGGCGGCGGCGGAATCGGCAGCGTTGAGCCGGGGCGTTTGGCCGCGGCTTCCGGATAAACCTCGGCCGGCGGATTGCTCACCGGCAGCGGGTCGGCCGGCGGCGGGATGACGGCGCCGCGGCGGTTGGCAGCTTTAAGCGGCTCGACGGCCGCGGCGGGCGGCGCCGCTCCATCCGGTGCCGCTGCAAGCGGCGGCGGAGGTTGGGCGGCTGCGGGCGCGCCGGAAAGCGCAGGCACCGGAACAAAGCTGCTCTCGGGCTGCGCTTGTGCCGGAGCGGCACCGGAAGGCGGCCGTGTCAGCCGCTTGCGCCGTCCGGCATTGGTCGAGTCGAAGCCGGTATTGCCGGCGCCGAATGCCGGCGGACTGCCATAGATCGGGGTGGCGCCAATGCGCGAGGGCGCAGTGAACATGCCCGGCGGCGGCTCGAGCGGCGACGCCTTTTCGTTGGGCCGGCGAAAACGCGGCGCATTATTCTGGTCGCTCTGCAGCGGCGGCGCTAACAAATCAGTGCTGGAATCCAGAAGCGGCGTCTCGGCAAAAGCCGCGGGCGCGCCGGGGGCAAGCGCCGCAAAGGCCAAAATCGCGAGGCCGGTACCGCTCAGCAGTCGGCGACGGCGCGGCACCTGCGACCTCCTCGTCCCGCCAGGCACAGCGGCCTTTGAAATCCGCGCCACCTCGGCAATCGGCACAGCACAGCAACGACGCGCCGGGCGAGCGCCGACGCGAGCCAGCACGCCCCGCCTCGCGGCGGCGCGATGGTTAACGGAGTTAAAACGGATATGGTTAACGCGGCGTTGCCGGAGGCGACGGGGCCGGGATCGTCGCTACGATGTTAGCTCGCCAGCCACGTTTCCCGGGCGCAGCGCAGCAAAAGCGCGTTTACGCGCGTCTTTGACGCGCTTTGGCGAAGCGGCGTGGTGCGCTGCAGACCCGGGATCGTTACGAACTCCGCGTTTGAAACGATCCCGGATCAGCGGTGCACCGCTTCGCTTCGCTGCGCGCTGCACCGCATCCGGGAAACGGCCGTGGTGCTGGGTTTTTACACCCAGCCCTTCAGCTCGCGCATGGCGAGTTGCCAAAAGAGCAGCATGCCGGCCTCGCTGTCGTTGAGGCAGGGAATGGCGGCGAAATTCTCCCCGCCGTAGCGCTGGAACACGCGGGCGTTGTCGACGGCGATTTCCTCGAGCGTCTCCAGACAGTCGGCGGCAAATCCCGGCATCACCACGACGAGATTCTTCACGCCCTTCTTGGCCAGCGCCTTCACGGTCTTGATGGTGTAGGGCTCGAGCCATTTGCCGCGGCCGAAACGCGACTGGTAGGTCATGATCAGCTTCTTGTCGTCGAAGCCGAGCTGCTCGCGGAGGAGCTGCGTGGTGCGTTCGCATTGCGCCGCATACGGATCGCCCTTGGCGGCGTACTCCTTGGGCATGCCGTGATACGACGCCATGATCACGTCGGGCTCGAACGGCAGCGCTTTGAGCTCGGCCCGCAACGACGACGTCAGCACCTCGATGTAATAAGGATCTTCGTAGTAAGCCGGAAGGATGCGGATCGCCGGCTGGCGGCGCTGGCGCAGCATGAACCGGCAGACCTCGTCGCCGACCGTCGCGGTGGTCGCCGCCGCATATTGCGGATAAAGCGGCATCACCAGGATGCGGTCGCAGCCGCGCTTGATCAACGCCTCGAGCCGCGAGCCGATTGACGGGCCGGCATAGCGCATCGCCCAATCGACGATGACGTGCTTGCCGAGCGGCTGCAGCGTGCCGGCGAGCTTTTCGGCCTGCGAGCGGGTGATGGTCTTGAGCGGCGATTCGTTCTTCTCGCTGTTCCAGATTTTCTGGTAGTCGCGGGCGCGGCGCCGCGAGCGCAGCGGCAGGATGATGCCGTGCAGCGCGAGCTTCCAGAGCAGCGAGTTTTTCTCGATGACACGCCGGTCGGTAAGGAATTCCTTCAAGTAGCGGCGCACCGCCTTGCGCTCGGCCGCCTCCGGCGTGCCGAGATTGACCAGAAGCACGCCGATGCCGTGCTCGACCGGCGCCGCTTCCGCCGGCATCGCCGCATCGTGCGCGGTTTGGGCGCTGGAATCTGCCGGCGCGGCGCTTGCCTGCGGCTTGTCGTCCTTTGCCGAAGCCGGCGCATCCGTAGCGGCCGGAGCAGCGGCAGCGTTTTTGGCGGCGGCCAGCGCCGCGTTAAGCGCCGCCAGCGCCTGCGACTCGTCCGCGGGCTCGGCCTCGGTCCCGTGGACTGGGGGCGCTTCATCCAACTTAGTCGCCATGGCGGACTCGCATAATGACGAACGAACCTTTCACTTGCCGCGTTTCCACTCACTTGAGCCCGCCGCACCGAATCGCCGCCGACGGCCGCGAGAGTATCCGCCGACGCCCGGCGCAACGAAGGCCATGCGTTCGACAATCGGCGCTAAAAACGCCTATTCCGCGGCCTTGAGCAGCACCGGCGCGCCGGCGCGGAATTGCTCGAACAAAGCCGCCTCGTCGGCCTTGGCGGCGGCGAGATGCCGCTGCTTGACGTGGCCAAAACCGCGGATTTTTTCCGGGATCGCCGCAAGCCCGACCGCGATGTGATGGTTCTCGGGGGTGAGCGCCGCGAGCACCTCACCGAGCATCGCCTCGTAATCGGCGATCAGCTTGCGCTCGGTGCGGCGTTCCAGCGTGCGCCCGAACGGATCGAATGGCGTGCCGCGCAACCCTTTGAACTTCGCGAGCAGGCCAAACACCCCCAGCATCCAGGGACCGAAGCTGATCTTGCGCGGCAGCCCGGTCGTCTTGTCGCGCCGCGCGAACAACGGCGGCGCCAGATGGAATTCGAAGCGCAGATGGTCGCCGCCGAACTCGGCCTCGACCTGTTTCTTGAACGCGCCGTCGCTGTAGAGCCGCGCCACCTCGTACTCGTCCTTGTAGGCCATGAGCTTGAACAAATAGCGCGCCACCGCTTCGGCAAGCCCGCATTTGCCGGGCGCGCGCGCCGCCTCGGCGGCTTTCGCCTTGTCGACCCATTGCCGATAGCGCGCCGCATAGGCGGCGTTCTGATAGGCGGTGAGGTAGGCGGCGCGCCGCTCCACCATCTCGTCGAACGATTCAGAAAGATGCCGCGCGTCGCTCGACATCGCCGGCGCCGGCTTTGCCAAATTCGCGGCCGCATCCGGATTGGCGGCGGCGTGACGGCCCCAATGGAACGCCGCCTTGTTCATCGCCACCGCCTCGCCGTTGAGCTCGATGGCGCGCTCGATGGACGATGCCGAAAGCGGAATGGCGCCGAGCTGATAGGCGTAGCCGACCAAGAACATGTTGGCGCCGATCGACTGGCCGAACAACGCGGCGGCGATGGCGGACGCATCGATGAAGTGCGTCTTGTCCCGCCCGGCATCGGCCACGATGGTGCGTTTGAGCCGCTCGGTCGGCAGCGAGAAATCGGCGTTGCGGGTAAATTCGCCGGGCAGGAACTCCGCGGTGTTGACGACAACTTCCGTTTCGCCGTGCTTGACGGCGGCGAGCACCTTGCGGGTGCCGGCGACCACGATGTCGCCGCCGAGCACGAGATCGGCGCGGCCGGCGGCGACCCGGATGGCGTGGATCATCTGCGGATTTTCGGCGATGCGGATATGGCTGAACACCGCGCCGCCCTTCTGCGCCAGCCCGGCCATGTCGAGCACGCCAATGCCGCGGCCCTCCAGATGCGCGGCCATGCCCAACACGCCGCCGGTGGTGACGATGCCGGTGCCACCGACCCCGGTGACGATGATGTTGTAGGTCTGCGCAATCGCCGGCAGCTTCGGCTCCGGCAGCGGCGGCAGGTCGTGATCGGCGGCAACCCCGACGCCCTTTTTCAGCTGGGCGCCGTGCACCGTCACGAACGACGGGCAAAAACCTTTGACGCAGGAGAAGTCCTTGTTGCAGCTCGATTGATCGATGGTGCGCTTGCGGCCCCATTCGGTCTCGAGCGGCTGCACCGACACGCAATTCGACTGCACGCCGCAATCGCCGCAGCCCTCGCAGACCAGTTCGTTGATGATGACGCGCTTGTCGGGATCGGGCAACGTGCCGCGCTTGCGGCGGCGGCGCTTTTCCGCCGCGCAGGTCTGGTCGTAGATCAGCACCGTGACGCCGGGAATTGCGGCAAGCTCCTTCTGCACCGCGTTAAGGTCGTCGCGGTGATGGATGGTGAGGCCCGCCGGCCACTGCGTACTGCGCGGATATTTGTCCGGCTGATCGGTGACGACGACGACGCGCTTGGCGCCCTCGGCGGCGACCTGGCGCGCGACCTGCGGCACCGTCAGCCCGCCGTCATTGGCCTGGCCGCCGGTCATCGCCACCGCGTCGTTGAACAGGATCTTGTAGGTGATGTTGGTATTCGAGGCGATCGCGGCGCGGATCGCCATATAGCCGGAATGATTGTAGGTGCCGTCGCCGAGATTCTGAAAAACGTGCTCGCGCTTGGAGAACGGCGCCTCGCCGATCCAGTTGGCGCCCTCGCCGCCCATATGGGTGTAGCCGAGCGTCGAGCGGTCCATCCACTGCGCCATGTAATGGCAGCCGATGCCCGCATAGGCGCGCATGCCCTCCGGCACCACGGTCGAAGTATTATGCGGGCAGCCGGAGCAGAAATACGGAGTGCGCTGCGCCACATCCTTGGTCTCGGCGGCGACGCGCTGAAACTCCCTTATGCGCGCCACCCGCTGCGCGATGTCGTCGTTGCCGCGGTTAAGCTTGAGCAGGCGATCGCCGATGCAGATGGCGACGTCGTTGGGATCGAGTGCGCCCTTGACCGGGAACAGCCAATTGCCCGCTTCGTCCTTCTTGCCGATGCACAGCGGCTGATTGGCGGTGCCGTACAGCTCCTCGCGGACCTGCACCTCGATCAGCGAGCGCTTCTCCTCGACCACGATGATCAGGTCGAGGCCTACGGCGAACTCCTGCAATTCGCGCCGGCTCAGCGGCCACGGGCAGCCGACCTTGTAGATGCGGATGCCGAGCGCGTTGCACTTGACCTCGTCGATGCCGAGCTCATCGAGCGCCTGGCGCACATCGAGGTAACTCTTGCCGGTGGTGATGACGCCGAGCTTGGCGTCGCGGCCGCCCGACGTGATGGTGCGGTTGAGCTTATTGGCGCGCACGAAGGCCAGCATGGCGTCGCGCTTGAAATCGTGCAGGCGCGCTTCCTGGGTCAGGATCGGATCGTTGAGCCGGATGT
>JASHWN010000604.1 GCA_030044035.1 Xanthobacteraceae bacterium | reverse complement strand
CGGCTTGGCGGTCGTTTTCACCGTGCTGACCTCGTTCTGGGCCTGCAATCCGGGCAAGCCGTGGTGGCGCAAGCGCGATCTGGTCACCGACCTCTGCTATTGGCTGTTCATTCCGGTGATCACCCGCTTCCTGCGCATCGGGCTGCTGATCGTCGCGGCGGCGCTGGTGTTCGGCATCACCACGGCCGACGGGCTGGTCGCGTTTTACGAGAACGGCCACGGCCCGCTCGCGGCGCTGCCGCTCGCCGCGCAGGGCATCGTCTTCCTCATCGGCGAGGATATCATCCTATACTGGACGCATCGCTGGTTTCACGGCAGGCGGTTCTGGAAGTATCATGCCGTGCACCATTCCTCCGAGGAATTGGAATGGATCTCGGCGGCGCGCTTCCACCCCGTGAATCTGTTCCTCGGCAGCGTGTTCGCCGACGTGGTCATGCTGTTCGCCGGCATCTCGCCCAACGTGTTCGTGGTGCTCGGCCCGCTCACCATCGCGCATTCGGCGTTCGTGCACGCCAATCTCGACTGGACGCTGGGCCCGTTCAAATACGTCATCGCCGGCCCGGTGTTTCACCGCTGGCATCACACTGCGGCCGAGCGCGGCGGCGAGAAGAATTTCGCCGCGACCTTCCCGGTCCTCGACCTGCTGTTCGGCACCTTCTACATGCCGGCGGGCGAGCTGCCCGACCGTTACGGCGTCGCCGATCGGAGCTTCCCGCAGACATTCGGCGCCCAGCTCGTGCATCCGTTCACGCGGTAGGCTGTTTTCGGCCGGTTGAGCGCAGTTCGCCGTCTGTCGGCAGCCGGCCGCCGACCGAAGATTTGCAGTTCGTTCACCAATTTGCCGTCAATTAGCGAAGTCGGCGGCCGAGCGTGTTGAGCCAGTCGTTTCCGCGTAGCGTATCGGAGAGTCCCGATGTCCCATTCCTGCCTGCGAGGCCGGTCCGCCCTGCTGTGGCTCGTTGCCGCCCTTTGCACCGTTATTGTGTTGGCTCCGGCGCGGGCGGCGCAGCCGATCCTCGTCCAGCTCGACCAGGCGCGGGTGATCAAGCTGCCGGAGCGGGCGACTACCGTGGTCATCGGCAATCCGCTGATCGCCGACGTCTCGATCGAACCGAACGGCGTCGGGGTGATTACCGGCAAGGGCTACGGCGGCACCAATGTCATCGTGCTCGACAGGGAGGGCGCGGTGCTGGCTGAGCACAAGGTTCTGGTCCAGGAACCAAGCGACCCGATCGTCTTCGTCTATCGCGGCCCGACGCGGCAAACCTACAGCTGCACACCCGACTGCGACCGGCGCGTCACCTTGGGCGACACCGGAACCGAGTATTTCGACGGTCACGTCGATAAGGATTATTTCGCCAGGACCATCGGGCAAACGACCACGCGCGACAATCAGGCCATGGCGGCGGGAGCCAAGCAGTAAGCGCGCGTCGCGATCGACGGCCGAGCGGCTTCGTGGCCGCTACGGCACCGGCAGCGCCGTGGTCGATTTGATCTTCTCCATGGCGAAACGCGAGGTGACGTTGGTCAGCGGCACTGCGGCGATCAGGCGCTTGTAGAAGGCGTCGTAGCCGGCAATGTCCGGCACCACGACGCGCAGCATGTAATCGACGTCGCCGGCCATGCGGTAAAACTCCATCACCTCCGGCATGGCGCCCACCACCTTGGCGAAGCGGTCGAGCCAGTCCTGGGAATGGTCGCCGGTCTCGACCGAGACGAACACGGTGACGCCGAGCCCGATCTTGTCCTGGTCGACCAGCGCCACGCGCTTTTGAATGACGCCGTCGGCTTCGAGCCGCTGAATGCGCTTCCAGCACGGCGTCGACGATAGGCCGACCCGCGAGCCGATTTCGGCGACCGACAGCGCGGCATTTTCCTGCAGAACGGCAAGGATTTTTCGATCGATAGCGTCCATGGAAATAATCTTCCAATATTCTGCCTAATAGAACCCTATAGGGAAAAATATTCTAAATCAAGCGTAGACTGCAGGCCGAAACGACACGAGTTCATCTCACTTTCGCGGTGGCAGCCGCGCTGGCTTTGGCCAAGAAAGCCTCGACTTCCGAGCGCGTCGGCATGCCGGCGGAGCCGCCGAGCCGGCTGCATTTGATGCCGGCGACAGCCGAACCGAAGCGCATCGCCTCGACCTCGCTCTTGCCTTCGGCGAGCGCCAGCACGAAGCCGCCGTGAAAGGCGTCGCCGGCGGCGAGCGTATCGACGGCGTGGATCTTGAACACCGGCAGGCGCTGCGGCCTGCCGCATTCCAGATAGACGATGTCGTCGGGCCCATTGCTGACGGCGAGAAACGCCGCGGTGCGCTGGGCGATGCGCAACAGACCTTCGGCGAGATCGGCGACGCCGGTGGTGTCGCGCAGGCACTCCGACGAAAAGATCAGATGCGTCGCCAGCGCGAACAGCGGGTCGTCCTCGACGGTCGGGCGGTCGCCGTCGAGCACGAGCGGCATGCCGCGGCGCCGCGCCGCGGCACAGATCGGCGCGACGAAGGCCGGGTAGCGGTTGTCGGCGAGCACGATGTCGACATTGGCGACCAGCGCGTCCGGATCGGCCGGCGTCACCGTGGCAATGCGCTCGTCCCGATAAGTGACGATCATGCGGTCGCCGCGCGCGTCGATGAAAATCGCCGACAGCGCCGTGGCCAAACCGGGCACGCGCTGGCACGCGGCGCAATCGACGCGTTCGCGCCCAAGCGCCGCGAGCACCCGGTCGCCGTTGTCGTCGTGACCGGGCGGACCGCCCATCGGTCCGGCGAGCGCGACACGGCCGCCGAGCCGCGCCGCGGCAACAGCGGCGTTGGCGGCGCAGCCGCCGTTGACGACAAAATAGCCGTCCGCCTGCACCTTGCCGTCGGGCTTGGGAAATTCGGCAACGCGAAACACCTCGTCGAGCACGATGATGCCGGCGCACAGCACGCGCGGGCCGCCCGCCGTCTCAACGGAGGACATCGGCGCCTTCCTCGATGTAGCGGCGGATGATGTGATGGGCGATCGCGTGCGGCAAGGTCGCGGTCAAGCCCTCCGGGTGCTTGCGCAACAGCATCAACGCCAGCTCCTCGCGATCGAACCAGCGCGCATCCTCGAGCTCGGTGCGATCGATGACGATCGTCTCGGACAATGCCTGCGCATAGCAGCCGATCATCAGCGACATCGGAAACGGCCACGGCTGCGAGGTGAAGTAGGTGACGCGGCCGCAGGCGATGCCGACTTCCTCCAGCACTTCACGGCGCACCGCCTCCTCGATGGTCTCGCCGGGCTCGGCAAAGCCGGCGAGGCAGGAAAACATCGTCGGCCCAAAGCGCGGCGAGCGGCCAAGCACGCAGCGCTCGCCGGCGATCGGCAGCATGATCGCGACCGGATCGGTGCGCGGGAAATGCTCGGCCTTGCAGACCGGGCAGTCGCGGCGCCAGCCGGCTTGCACCAGCCGCGTCGGCGCGGCGCAATTCGGGCAGAAGCGATGGCGCGCGTGCCAGCCGAGCACGGCCTTGGCTTCGGCGAGCGGCGGCAGATGCTCGGTGGCGACCAGATTGTGGATCGCGATGCTGCGCAGGTCGGTGAGTTTAAGGTCGCTGCGTGTTGTCAACGGCTCGAGCGGCGCCGGATCAAGCCCGATGCCGAAGCGCGGCGCGCCGTCCATCAAGCCGAGGAACACCGTCTCGCGCACCCAGGGAAAAGCCTGCGCCTCGCCGGCCGAGAACAGCGGATCGAGCGCGGCGCCCGACTTTTTCATCACCACGAGTTCGCCGCCGATCAGATAAAAGCCGGCGCGGCCATCGGCGAAAAACTTGCCGATTGCCGCCTCATCGCCGCGCAGCCCGGCGGCACGGTCGATGCGGCTGCCGGTATAGCCGAGATACGGCGACGCGCCGAGATCGGGACGCGGAGCCACGCGCTTAAACGCCGTCATTCCGGAGCGCCGCGCAGCGGCGAATCCGGAATCCATAACCACGGAGCGTGAGATTTTTGAAAGGCTGCGTCATGATTCAAAACGCCGTGGTTATGGATTCCGG
>JASHWN010000603.1 GCA_030044035.1 Xanthobacteraceae bacterium | reverse complement strand
GAGCAGCCGATCGACGGCGGCGAACACGCGGGCGCGGT
Organism: Xanthobacteraceae bacterium; assembly: GCA_030044035.1. Lineage (GTDB taxonomy): Bacteria > Pseudomonadota > Alphaproteobacteria > Rhizobiales > Xanthobacteraceae > BOG-931. Next base: position 3,018 of record JASHWN010000603.1, on the reverse strand, counting down.
TCGGCTCCATGGCATCGAAGGCGCCGGCGGCGGCGAGCGATTCCAATACGCGCTTATTGAGTGCGCGCGGGTTGATGCGGCGGGCGAAGTCGCCGAGATCGGCGAACGACCGCTCACCGCGCGCCGCCACGATGCTCTCGACCGCCTGACGGCCGACGCCGCGCAGCGCCGCCAGCGCGTAGTAAATGACGTTGCCCGCGACCTCGAATTCGATGCCGGAGCGGTTGATCGACGGCGGCTCGACCTTGATGCCGAGCCGTTCCGCCTCGGCGCGGTATTCGGCGAGCTTGTCGGTGCTGCCCATGGCAAGCGTCATCGACGCGGCCAGGAATTCGACCGGATAATTCGCCTTCATGTAGGCGGTGTGATAGGTCAACAGCGCGTACGGCGCCGAATGCGATTTGTTGAAACCGTATTCGGCAAATTTCGCGCAGGCCTCGAAGATGGTTTCGGCGTCGCTTTGCGCGATGCCGCGCTCGACAGCGCCGGAAATAAACGGAACGCGCTGCGACGCCATCTCCTTTTTGTCTTTCTTGCCCATGGCGCGGCGCAGGATATCGGCCTTGCCGAGGCTATAGCCGGCGAGATCACGCGCGATCTGCTGCACCTGTTCCTGATAGGTGATGATGCCGTAGGTCGCCTGCAAAATCGGCTGCAGTTTCGGGTGCAGATAGTCGGTCGGCTCATGGCCGAGCTTGCGCGCGCAGTAGGTCGGGATGTTGGCCATCGGCCCCGGCCGGTACAGCGCGACCAGCACGATCAAATCCTCGAAACGGTCCGGGCGCATGTCGATCAGCGCCCGCCGCATGCCCGCGCTTTCCACCTGGAACACGGCGACCGTCTCGCCGCGCGCCAGCATCTCGTAGGATTTCGTATCGTCGAGCGGCACCTTGGTCAGATCGAGATCGATGCCGCGCCGGCGCACCAGCTTGACGGCGCGGTCGAGAATGGTGAGCGTGGTCAGGCCGAGAAAATCGAATTTCACCAGGCCGGCCGGCTCGACCCATTTCATGTTGAATTGGGTCACCGGCATCAGCGATTTCGGGTCGCGGTAGAGCGGCACCAATTCGCTCAGCGGCCGGTCGCCGATGACGACGCCGGCCGCATGGGTCGAGGCATGCCGATGTAATCCTTCGAGCTTCTGGGCGATGTCGAAAGCCTGCGCGATCAGCGGATCGCGGTCGCGCTCGGCCTGCAGGCGTGGCTCGTCGTCGATCGCCCGTTTGAGCGAGACCGGGTTCGCCGGGTTCTGCGGCACCAATTTGCATAAGCGGTCAACCTGTCCGTACGGCATCTGCAGTACACGGCCGACGTCGCGCAACACGCCGCGCGCCTGCAAGGTGCCGAAGGTGATGATTTGCGCGACGCATTCGCGGCCGTAGCGCTCCTGCACGTAACGGACGACCTCATCGCGGCGCTCCTGGCAGAAATCGACGTCGAAATCCGGCATCAAAACGCGTTCGGGATTGAGGAAGCGCTCGAAGATCAGATCGAAACGGATCGGATCGAGATCGGTGATGGTCAGCGCATAGGCGACCAGCGATCCGGCGCCGGAACCGCGGCCGGGGCCGACCGGGATCCCCTGCGCCTTGGCCCACTGGATGAAATCGGCGACGATCAAAAAGTAGCCGGCGTATTTCATCTTCACGATGACGCCAAGCTCATACTCGAGGCGCTCGCTATACTCGTCGGCGGTATGGCCGTGCGCGACGCCGTGCTTTGCCAGACGCATGGCAAGGCCGGCGCGGGCGGCCTGACGGAGCGCCTCGGGCTCGTCGTTGCCGGCAGTCTCGTCGTCACGGCGGCCGCCGGAAAAGCGTGGCAGGATCGGCGCGCGGCTACGCGGGCGAAACGCGCAGCGTTCGGCAATCTCGACGGTGGCGGCCAGCGCTTCCGGCAGGTCGGCGAACAGCTGCGCCATCTCGGCGCGGCTCTTGAAGCGGTGCTCAGGCGTCAGCTGCCGCCTGTCGCTGTCAGCGATCAGCCGGCCGTCGGCGATGCACAACAGCGCGTCATGGGCTTCGTAATCGTCGGGCTTGGCGAAGTACGGCTCGTTGCTGGCGACGAGCGGCACGCCTTTGGCGTAAGCGAGTTCGATCAACGCCGGCTCGACCGCGCGTTCCGACGTCGTGCCGTGGCGCTGCAGCTCGATGTACAGCCGGTCGCCGAACAGTTGCTGCAGAGTTTCGCAGCGCGCCGCAGCGAGCGCCTGCTGGCCGCCGGCGATGGCAACGTCGAGCGGCCCGTCCGGCCCGCCGCTGAGCGCAATCAGACCCGCGGATTCGCCGTCAAACCAGTCGAGCTTGATGTGGGGCCGCTCGTCCGGCGCGGTTTCGAGATAAGCGCGCGAGCACAGCCGCATCAGGCGGCGATAGCCTTCTTCGCGCGCGGCCAGGAGAACGAGGCGCGGAAAGCTTGAGCTTGCAATGGCGCCACCGGCGCCGCCCCCGCCTCGCTTGTCCTGATCGGCAAAATCGATAGCGAGCGAGCAGCCGATAATCGGCTGAATGCCGGCGCCCGCCATCTTTTCGGAAAATTCCAACGCGCCGAACATGTTGTCGGTGTCGGTGAGCGCCAGCGCCGGCTGCCGGTCCTTCTTGGCCAATTCGGCCAGGCGCGCAATCGTCACCGCGCCTTCGAGCAGCGAATAGGACGAATGCACGTGCAGATGCACGAAGCGGGGTTCAGCTGGGGCGGGCATTTCTCGGCTTTACTTAAGCTGCGCACGGCGATTCTGCCGAAGCCGACGATGGCGCATCGCCTGCGGCGCTGTCGATGGCTGCGAGCGCGTAGGCCGCAACATCCACAGCCATCTCGCCGCGGCCGCGCGATGGCGCCAAGGCCGTAAAATCAAATCATCCCAAGCACTTGCACCCAGACCGCAATCGTCGCGACGAACAATGCGATTGAGGCCAAAGCTGCGGCTTCCTCGACGACCATGCGAACCATGATCCATGCTCCTCCTCGATTAGAACGTATAGGGAACATTGTTCACGGGACGTTCAGTAGAGTCAAGGG
>JASHWN010000602.1 GCA_030044035.1 Xanthobacteraceae bacterium | reverse complement strand
AACCGCGCACTGATCGATCGCGCCGAGCGGCGCATCAAGAACCTGAATTTCTTCAAGTCGGTGAAGATCACCAACGAGCCCGGCTCGGCGCCGGACCGCGTCGTGATCAACATCGATGTGGTCGAGCAGTCGACCGGCGATTTCTCGGTGATGGGCGGCTATTCCACCGCGCAGGGCTGGATGGTGTCGGTCTCGCTGTCCGAGCGCAACCTGCTCGGCACCGGCCGGTTCGCCAAAGCCTCTGCCACCTACGGCGAATACATCCGCTCCGTCGAGCTCAATTTCGTCGAGCCGTATTTCCTCGACCAGCGGATTGGCGCCGGCGTCGATCTGTTCGCCAGACAAACGCTGGCCAACAGCTACTTCTCGTATGGCACCGAATCGATCGGCGGCACGCTGAAATTCGGCATCCCGCTGCGCGAGGATTTCAGCGTGCAACTGCGCTATTCGCTGTACACGCAATCGATCCAGCTGCCGTACCTGCTTGATGACTGCAACAATCTGCAGTCGAATAACATTTATTGGACGCCGGCCTACTTGCAGGCCAATGGCCTTTCGCCGCTTGAGGCGACCCAGCAGAACTGTCTCCTGTACGGCCAGGCCTCGCTACCGATCCGCGTCGAGCTTGGCGAAGGAGCGACACTGACGTCGATGGTCGGCTACGGCCTGATCTACAACACGCTCGATAACAACAAGACGCCCACCAGTGGTATCAGTCTCAACTTTGGACAGGACTTTGCCGGGGTCGGCGGCGACTCGCACTACGTGCGCAGCACCGTCGATTTCCGCAGCTACTACGAGCCGGTCTCCGATCTCGTCAGCGTTCTGCATCTGCAAGCCGGCAACATTCTCGGCCTCGGTACCGACACGATACGCATGCTGGACGATTTCAAGATGGGGCCGAATCTGGTGCGCGGCTTCCAGCCGGCCGGTATCGGGCCGCGTGATGTGACCAATTACGAGTTCGGCTACGGCACGGGCGACGCGCTCGGCGGCACGATGTATTGGGGCGCCAGCCTGGAGATGCAATATCCGCTCTACTTCCTGCCCAAGGACAGCGGCTTCCGCGGCGCCGTGTTCATCGATTCCGGATCGGAGTGGGGCTACAAGGGCGAGACGCAGAGCCCAGTGACCGGAGAAATCAACGGTGTTGTGAATGGTGTCGTCTGTGCGCCGCCGATCCCGCCGGGCGCCAAGGGCGGCGGCTGCGCCATGCTGTACACCGACGACGCCATGCCGCGCGTGTCTGCCGGCGCGAGCTTGATCTGGAACTCGCCGTTCGGTCCGCTGCGCTTCGATTTCGCTTATCCGATTCTGCATGAGTGGTACGACCGCACGCAATTCTTCCAGTTCGGCGGTGGAACCCAGTTCTGATGCGGCCATCGGCTTCGCCAGCGGCGGACACATACCCGGCCGCCGTGCGGCCACGCGCGGAGTTGACGGTCGCGGCGATCATCGACCTGACCGGGGCGCAACTGCCGCGGCAAGAGCTGCGCGAGCGGCGCATCCGCAACATCGCCGCGCTCGATGACGCTGGCTCGGCCGATATTTGCTTCATCGACGCGGCGGCGCATCGGCATGAACTGGCGGCCACCCATGCCGGCGCCTGTTTCGTCTTGCCGCGGCTTGCCTCATCGGCGCCGGCCGGCCTCGCCGCGCTCGTCACCGCAGAGCCGTACCGCGCCTTTGTGACGGTGGCGCGCGCGCTGTTTGCCGACGCGCTGTGTCCGTCCTCGCTGTTCGAGGCCAGCGGCCGCGCCGCCGGCGCCCAAGTGCACGCCAGCGCGCGGATCGAGGCCGGCGTCATCATCGATCCGCTGGCCGTGATCGGACCGCGCGCTGAGATCGGTGCCGGCACCGTGATCGGCGCCGGCGCAGCCATCGGTCCCGACGTGCGCATTGGCCGGCACTGTGCGGTCGGCCCCGGCGCGACCATTGTGCACGCCCTGATCGGCGATCGCGTCACGATCCATTCCGGCGTACGAATCGGCGAGGCCGGGTCCGGCCTTCTGCCTGACGCCGGCCGGCATCGCAAAATCCCGCAAACCCGACGCGTCATCATCCAGGACGGCGTAGAAGTCGGCGCCAACTCCACCATCGACCGCGGTTCCATCCGGGACACCGTGATCGGCGAGGGCACCGCGATCGGCAGTCTCGTGCAGATCGCGCACGATGTCGGCATCGGCCGCCATTGCCTGATCGCGGCGCAGGCCGGACTGGAAGCTGGCGTGACGGCGGGAGATTTTGTCATAATGGGAAGCCGAGCCTGCATTGCCGCAGACGTGACAATTGGCGACGGCGCGGTCATTGCCGGGCAAAACACCGTCAAGGCGGACGTTGCGGGCCGCGCCGGCGGCAAATCGGCGTAAGTCGAACGAGGACAGGCCATGAACACCGATACGGTCGAAGCCGCCGAGATCGGCGAGATTTTGCGGCTCTTGCCGCATCGCTATCCCTTCGTCATGGTCGACCGCGTTATCGACATTCGCGGCGAGGAATCCGCCGTCGGCATCAAAAACGTCACCATCAACGAGCCGCAATTTCTCGGCCATTTTCCCGACTATCCGGTGATGCCCGGCGTCTTGCTGCTCGAGGGCATGGCGCAGACCGGAGCCGTCATCGTGTTGCGCCGTGTAAAATTAGAAGAAATGCGCGCGATGTACCTGTTGACCGTCGACCAGGCGAAGTTTCGCAAGCCGGCATTGCCCGGTGACCGCATCGAATATCACATCAAGAAAAAATCACAGCGCGGCAACATGTGGTGGTATCGCGCCGAAGCCAAAGTCGATGGTGACCTGATTGCCGAAGCGGTCATCGGCGCGATGCTCGGCGGGGCCAGATCGTGATCGATCCGACGGCGCGCGTGGCCGACGGCGCGCGCATAGGCGAGGGCGTCGAGATCGGGCCGTATTGCGTAATCGGCCCGCGCGTCGAGATTGGCGACGGCGTGCGGCTCATCGCCCACGTCCATGTCACGGGCCTGACCACGGTCGGTGCCGGCACTTTGGTCTACCCGTTCGCCTCGCTCGGCACGCCGCCGCAATCGGTGCATTATCGTGGCGGCGCGACGCGGCTCGTCATCGGTCCGCGCTGCGAGCTGCGCGAAGGCGTCACCATGAATACCGGGACCGAGGACGGCGGCGGCATCACCCAAATCGGCGAGGGCTGCCTGTTCATGGTCGGCTCCCATGTCGGCCACGATTGCCGCGTCGGCAACTCCGTCACCTTCGCCAATAACGCCGTGATCGGCGGTCACGTTACAATCGGCGACAACGTGTTTCTCGGCGGCCAGGCCGCGGTTCATCAACACGTGCGGATCGGCGAAGGCGCTATGCTCGCCGGCTTGTCGGGCGCTTCGGGCGACCTCATCCCTTTCGGCTTTGCGTCAGGCGGCCAGATCGCCGATCTCGTCGGGTTGAATGTGGTCGGCCTGACGCGCCGTGGCGCAACGCGGGCCGATCTGCACCGGCTGCGCCGCGCCTATCGCGCGCTGTTCCTGGCCGGCGGCGTATTTGCCGATCGGCTCGACGCAGTCGCGAAAGAATTCGGCGCCGATCCGCTGGTCGAAAAAGTGATCGCGTTCATTCGCGCAGACGGCAAGCGCCCCTTGATCCAACCGGCTCGGCAGCAGCATTCGCATGACCGGCGCGACAATGCCGTCTGATCTGCAACTCGTCGCGAGTTCGTCGCGAGGCGGGCCCTCGATCGGGCATTCGATCGCATTGATCTGCGGCGGCGGCACCTTGCCGGGAGCCGTTGCCGGCGCCATCGCGCGGCGCGGCTTGCGGCCGGTGATGTTTGCGATCCGCGGCTGGGCCGATCCCAAAGTGGTCGAGCGCCACGCCCATCATTGGATTGCGCTCGGCCAGGCCGGGCGCTTCCTGCGTCTGGCACGCGCCGAACAATGCCGCGAGGGCCTGTTCATCGGCGCGCTGCTGCGGCCGCCGATCATCAAAATCCGTCTCGACTGGCACACCATTCGGCTGATGCCCCGCATCGTGCGCGCATTTCACGGCGGCGATGATCGCCTGCTGTCGGGAGTTGCGCGTCTGCTCGAAGAAGAAGGCGTTCGCATCATCAGCGTCGCCGAAATTGCTCCCGAAATCGTCGTGCCGGAAGGCGTGCTCGGCCGCCATCAACCCTCGGCGCGCGACCGCGCCGACATCGCGCGCGCTCTGCAAATGATCGCTGCGCTCGGTCCCTTTGACGTCGGCCAGGCTGCCGTGGTCGCGCACAATCACGTGCTCGCGGTCGAGGCGAGCGAGGGCACCGACAACATGCTCAATCGTCTGGTCGAGCTGCGAGCCCAGCGCCGCGTCACCACCGCTCCCGGCATCGGCGTGCTGGTCAAGGCGCCAAAGCCCGGCCAGGACCGCCGCTTCGATCTCCCGGCGATCGGTCCGCAAACGGTCGCCAACGCCGCGCGGGCCGGACTTGGCGGCATTGCGGTTGCGGCCGGCAGCGCGATCATCGCCGAGCCAGCCGAAATGATCGCCGCAGCTGACCGCGCCGGACTATTTCTCGTCGGCGTAGCCGGAGACGGGGGTGAGGGCCGGACGCGATGATGCACGCACCGCAACCGCGGCCGCTGCGCCCGCTCGCGATCGCGCTGATCGCAGCCGAGGAATCCGGCGACGCCTTGGGTGCGGCGTTGGCGCGCGCGCTCACCGAGCGCGAAGGCGGGGCCTTGAAACTTTCCGGCGTCGGCGGACGCGCCATGGCGGCGGCCGGCATCAAAAGCCCATTTCCGATCGACGACCTGTCGATCATCGGCGTCACCGCCATTCCGCGCCGCCTGCCGATGATCTTGCGCCGCATCCGCGAGACCGCCGACGCGGTGATCGCGGCACGTCCCGACGCGCTTGTCATCGTCGACAGTCCGGATTTCACCCACCGCGTGGCGCGCCGCGTGCGGCGCCATGCGCCGTCGATTCCGATCATCGACTATGTCTCACCGACGGTGTGGGCATGGCGGCCATGGCGGGCCCGCGCCATGCGCCGCTACGTCGATTGCGTGCTGGCGATCCTGCCATTCGAGCCGGCCGCGCACCTGCGGCTTGGCGGGCCAGCATGCGTCTATGTCGGCCATCCGCTGATCGAACGCCTGGTGGAGCTGCGGCCGAACGCCGCCGAGATGCAGCGGCGGCAGGCCGATCCGCCGCTCGTGCTGGTGTTGCCGGGAAGCCGCTCCAGCGAAATTCGCCGGCTGCTCGCGATCTTCGGCGCGGCGATGGGCCAAGTCGCGGCGCGGATTGGTCCAATGGACCTTGTGCTGCCGACCACGCCGCATCTTTTGGCGCGGGTGCGCGAGGGCGTCGCCAGTTGGCCGGTGCAGCCGCGCATCGTGGTCGATCCGGCGGAGAAGTGGGCGCAGTTTCGTCAAGCGCGCGCGGCGCTCGCCGCCTCCGGCACCGTGACGCTCGAACTGGCGCTCGCCGGCGTTCCGACTGTCGCCGCCTATCGCATACCCGCCATCGAGTGGGCCGTCGCCCGGCTCGCCCGGCTGCCGGAATTGTTCAGCATCATTCTCGCTAACCTCGTGATCGGCCAAAAAATCGTTCCTGAATTGCTGCAGCGTGACTGCACGCCGGAAAAGCTCGCGGATGCGCTAACGCCATTGATCGCCGACACGCCGGCGCGGCGGCGGCAGATCGAAGCGTTCGCCGGGCTCGATGCGATCATGGGTGTTGGCAAAATGGCGCCGAGCAGCCAAGCCGCCGCCATCGTCGTTGATTTGGCGCGGCGCGGCCGGGCGCACGCAAAGGCCGCCGCGTGAGCAAAGCCAGCAAAACGCCCCGCAAGCCGCCGCAGCCGCGGCGCGCCGCGATTACCGGCGTCCACGGCTATGTGCCGCCGGACGTGCTGACCAACGCCAAGCTTGCGCAAATGGTCGACACCAGCGATCAGTGGATCGTCGCGCGGACCGGCATCAAGGAGCGCCGCATTCTGACCGGCGCCGGGCTCGGCACCTCGCATATGGGCGCGCAGGCGGTGCGCGGCCTGTTGGCGAAGACCGCCACCGCGGCCAGCCAAGTAGATCTCCTCATCTGCGCGACGACGACTCCCGATTTCGTGTTTCCGTCGACCGCCAATCTGATTTGCGACATGGTCGGCATCCGCAACGTCGGCAGTTTCGACGTGCAGGCGGCCTGCTCCGGCTTCGTCTATGCGCTCACCATCGCGGCGCAGTTCATCGCCGGCGGGCGGTACCGCAAGATCGTTGTGGTCGGCGCCGACAAGATGTCGGCGATCATCGATTACACCGATCGCGCCACCTGCGTTCTGTTCGGCGACGGCGCCGGCGCGGTGCTGGTCGAGCCGAGCCGGCGCTACGGCATCATCGACGCGCTGTTGTGCTCGGATGGCTCGGGCATGCCGCATCTGCACCAAAAGGCCGGCGGCAGCCGTATGCCGCCGACCGCCGAGACCGTGGCCAAGCGGCTGCACTACGTGCATCAGGAGGGCGCTTCGGTCTACAAATTCGCCATCGCCCGCATGGCCGAGGTCGCCATGGCGCTGATGAAGCGCAATCGGCTGTTGAGCGAGGACATCGACTGGCTGGTGCCGCACCAGGCCAACAAGCGGATCATCGAGGCCACCGCCGAGCGCCTGAAGCTGCCGGCCGAGCGCGTCATGGTGACGATCCACAAATACGGCAACACCACCGCCGCCACCATCCCGCTGTGTCTGTGGGATTACGAGCCCAGACTGAAAGCCGGCGACCGCCTGCTCATGGCCGCATTCGGCGGCGGTTTCACGTGGGGCGGAATTTATTTGACCTGGGCGTATGACGGCAAGCGCGAATAGCGAAATGGCGAATAGCGAATGGGAAGATAACCATTCGCCACTCGCTATTCGCCCAAATCAGCGCCGCTTCGACATCGGCTGATAATCGCGTCGCGCCGCGCCGGTATAGAGCTGGCGCGGCCGGCCGAGTTTTTGGTGCGGATCCTCGATCATTTCCTTCCACTGCGCGATCCAGCCGACGGTACGGGCGAGCGCGAACAGCACGGTGAACATGGTGGTGGGGAAGCCCATGGCGCGCAGCGTGATGCCGGAATAGAAGTCGACGTTGGGATAGAGCTTCTTGGTGATGAAATAGTCGTCGTGCAGCGCGATCTTTTCGAGCTCCATGGCGACGTCAAGGAGCGGGTCCTTGATGCCGAGCTCGTTGAGGACCTCGTAGCAGGTCTTCTGCATGATTTTCGCGCGCGGATCGTAGTTCTTGTAGACGCGATGGCCAAAACCCATCAAGCGGAAGGAATCCTTCGGGTCTTTCGAGCGCTTGATGTATTCGGGGATGCGGTCGACGGTGCCGATCTCGCCGAGCATTTTGAGCGCCGCCTCGTTGG
>JASHWN010000601.1 GCA_030044035.1 Xanthobacteraceae bacterium | reverse complement strand
TATCTTGCGCTGGATTCCGCGCGGCACGCACCAGTGGGACAAGTTCATCACGCCGGACGAGCTGGAAATCGCGCTCGAGCGCAGCGGCCTGGCGCTCACCGGCGAAACCGGCGTGATCTACAATCTGCTCGCCGACCGCTTTCAGCTCTCCACCGACATGGACGCCAACTACATGGTCGTCGCGGAGAAAGCCGCTTGATCGTATTTGGCTGGCTGTGGGCGATCTTCACAATCGTCGCCGCGTTCTTTCAGACCTTGCGCAACGCCATGCAGCGCGAGCTGACCACGAGCCTCGGCACGGTCGGCGCGACCCACGTGCGTTTTCTGTTCGGCTTTCCGTTCGCGGCGATTTTCCTCGCCGGGCTTGCGCTCGGCACCGACGTGCCGCTGCCGCGGGCCGGTCTCGCGTTCTGGCCCTGGGTGATCGACGGCGCCTTTGCCCAGGTTGCCGCCACCGCGCTGATGCTGGTCGCCATGGGCGAGCGCTCGTTCGTCGTCACCATCGCCTACATCAAGACCGAGCCGATCCAGGTCGCCATCTTCGGCCTGATCTTCCTCGGCGACGCCGTGACCTGGCCGATGATGGCGGCGATCGTCGTCGCCACCGCCGGCGTGATCGTCATGTCGGCCCGCCTCCCCACCCTCCCCCGCAAGCGGGGGAGGGCAGGGTGGGGGGTCGGCGGCGTTCGCCCGACCCTGATCGGTCTTGCCTCCGGCGGCATGTTCGCGCTCTCCGCGATCGGCTATCGCGGCGCCATCTTAAGCCTGCACTTGCCGAATTTCGTCATGGCCGCGACCTTCACGCTGGTCATCGGGCTCGCCATGCAGGCGCTCGTGCTGTCACTTTATCTGTGGCTGCGCTCGCCGGCTGTGCTGATTGCCATCGCGCGGGCCTGGAAGCCGTCGCTGTTCGCCGGCTTCATGGGCGCGCTCGCCTCGCAATTCTGGTTTCTGGCGTTCGCGCTTGCCACCGCAGCGAGCGTGCGCACGCTGGCGCTGATCGAAGTGCTGTTCGCGCAGCTCGTGGCGCGCTTTGCCTTCGGGCAAAAGACCACGTTGCGCGAGGCCATCGGCATGGTGCTGGTCGTCACCGGCGTCGTGCTGCTGATTTTCGAGCATTGACGTCATTCCGGCCGAGCGAAGCGAGAGCCGGAATCCATAATCCCTGCCGCACGAGCAAATCTCGATTCGCCGGGATTATGGATTCCGGGTTCGCGCCTGCGGCGCGCCCCGGAATGACGCGCGCTGCGCGCGCGTCAATTATGATCGTCGGGCAGCACCGGCAGCGGATGAAATTCGATGCCTTCCTCGTGCAGCGCCTTGGCTTCGTCGGGCGAGGCTTCGCCGTAGATCGAGCGGTGCTCGATCTCGCCGTAATGCATCTTGCGCGCCTCCTCGGGAAAGCGCGGGCCGACATAGTGCGCGTTCTTGGTGACGTGGTCGCGCAGCTCCTTGAGTTTTTTGCGCAGCTCGCGCTCCTGCGGCGACATCATCGCGACGGCGGTTTTGCCCGGCGGCAGCGGCATTGGCGGGAACACCGAGGCTGAGGGCGGCGGCGCTTCAGGCGCAGCTGGTGGCGGCGCCGGCGGAGCGGCCTCCTCGACATCGGCGCGCGCCAGCCGCGGCGCCATGATGGCTTTCTCGACCTTGGTCGAGCCGCAAACCGGACAGCTCACCAGGGCGCGTTTCTGCTGCTTGTCGAATGCCGCCGAATTCGCAAACCAGCTCTCGAATTGGTGGCCGTCGGCGCAGCTCAACGCATAGCGGATCATGTCGCCTCCCGCACCGCATGCAGATAGGCCGGCTCCGCCATCGGCTCGACCAGCTCGAAACGCCGGCCGTGGCGCAGCGACGGAATTTTGGCGCGCGCCATCGCGGCTTCGGCGGGGTCGATTTCGGCCATGACGATGCCGGGCTCGGTACCGCCTTCGGCGAGCACGCGGCCCCACGGATCGACGATCAGCGAATGGCCGTAGGTCTCGCGGCCGTTCTCATGCTTGCCGCCCTGCGCGGCGGCGAACACGAATGAGCCATTCTCGATGGCGCGGGCGCGAACGAGCACGTGCCAATGCGCCTCGCCGGTCTGCCGGGTGAAGGCCGACGGAATGGCGAGGAACGACGCACCGGCTTCGGCGAGCGCGCGGTAGAGTGCCGGGAAACGCAGATCGTAGCAGACGGTGAGCCCGAGCCGGCCCCATGGCAGATCGGCCACCACGGCAAGCTCGCCCGGCCGATAGGTGTTGGATTCGCGGTAACTCTCGCCGCCGGCAAGATCGACATCGAACATGTGGATCTTGTCGTAGCGCGCGACGATCTCGCCGCTGCGATCGATCAGGAACGAGCGGTTCACCGCCTTCTCGGACGAGGCCTTGATGGCGAGCGAGCCGAGATGAATAATGATCGAAAGCTTGCGCGCCACCTCGCACATCGCCGCCAAGGTCGGATCGTGCTCGTCGGCGCACAGGCTGGCGAACAGGCGGTCGCGCCTGACCTCCATGATGTTGGTCATTTCCGGCGTCTGCACGTAATCGGCGCCGGCGCGCTTGGCGTCGCCGATCGCGGCCATCAAGGCGTCGAGATTGACGTGCGGATCGCGGGCGGAACGCATCGCCACCAACGCAACCTTGAACGTGCTCGGCGCGCTCATGCTGACTTCTCCTTGGCCGCGGCGAGCAGGCCGTCGAGCTTGCCGGCGTATTCGAGCGCAAAAAGATCGTCGCAACCGCCGACATGCGTGGCACCGACGAAGATTTGCGGGAAGGTGCTGCGACCGTTGGCCCGTTCGATCATCTGGCGGCGGGCTTGGCGGTCGCGGCTGGCGTCGATCTCATGGAATGCCACGCCTTTGCTGGACAACAGCTCCTTGGCGTCCATGCAGAACGGGCAATACGGAATCGTGTAGATGTCGACCGCGGCCATGATGCTAAATGTAAGCGCTGCGTTGAGCTTTCCCTATATGGCCGTTCGCCCCGGATCGGCAACCCGGGCGAATACCAGCACGTCGACGTTGGCGGCACCGGCGCGGTTGAGCGCGCGGGCGCAGCCGTCGACTGTGGCGCCCGAGGTTAGGACATCGTCAACCAGGACGAGGCGCCGGCCGGCGACCGCGGCCCGGCCGCTCTCCGGCACTTTGAACGCGCCCTGGATGTTGCTGGCGCGCTCGGTGCGGGTGAGGCCGACTTGCTGCGCGGTGGCCTTGACGCGCTGGAGCGCGCCGGCGGCGAGCGGCACGCCGCTTTGCGCCGAGACCGACGCCGCCAGCATGGCCGATTGGTTGAAACGCCGCGCCCATTGCCGGCGCCAGTGCAGCGGCACCGGCACGAGCGCGTCGGCCTGCGCCAAGAGCTCGCGGCCGGCATGGCTGATCCAGCGTCCCATCACCGGCACGAGGTCGAGCCGGTCGCCATATTTGAGCGCGTGCACCAGCGCCCGCGAAATCTCGTCGAACCGCACGGCGGCGCGCGCCCGGTTATAGGCCGGCGGAGCGGCGATGGCTTCCATCGACAGTACGCCGGGACCGGGATCATACTGGAACGGGATGCCGAGGCGCTCGCAATACGGCCGCGTGATGAAAGACAGCTTCGACCAGCATACCGGACACAGGCCGCTGCCTTCGACCGGCTCGCGGCAGGCGGCGCACAGCGGCGGCAAGGCAACGTCGAGCGCGGCGCGGCACAGCGCGCGCGCCGCCTCGGCGACGCGCCGCATGCGCGTGGCAAGGATCAAGCCCGCCGAGCCCGTCATGGCTGCAGCGTACTGCTTCGCAGCGGCGTTGTCATTGGGCTGTGAGGAACGGCCACCGAAAGTCATGCCATGCTCAAAAACGGGTATGCTTGGTCGCGTGGCGCCGTCGATCGCAACGGCAGCAAAAACTTCCGAACAAATCAGCATGTCAAGGGCGGAACCGCTTCGCGGCGCGCCGAAGGCGCGCCCTTGGCATGCTGATTTGTTCGGAAAAAGGCTGGCCGTTGCGATCGACGGCTTTCTCTGATCGTTGGCTAGTGATGCGTCGAGCCTCACGGACTTTGAAGACGAGCTAAAAGCAGACGATGCCCGAGAGCCCGCTCATCTTCGATCGCGCGCTGATCCGGCGGCGCCGGCGTCGCGCCGACGAGCTCGGTGCGGCAACGTTTTTGCTCGACCGCGCCGCCGCGGATTTGGCCGACCGGCTCGCCGCAGTGCTGCGCCGGTTCGACGTCGCGGTCGATCTCGGCACGCCCGGCACGGCAGTGCGCGAGGTTTTGGCGCGGCTCGGTTCGGTCGCGACGATCGTTTCGGTGCGCACCGCCGACGCGGCGGCGGAAGCAGCAAGCGCGAGCCAGAAAATCGTCGTCGCCGACGAGGAGGCGCTGCCGTTTCGCGACGGTTCGCTCGATCTCGTCGTCTCGGCGCTGGCGCTGCAATTCGTCAACGATCTGCCCGGCGTGCTGGTGCAGATCCGCCGCGCGCTCAAGCCGGACGGTTTGCTTCTCGCGGCGCTCGTCGGCGGCGACACGCTGACCGAACTGCGCCTATCGTTCGCCGCGGCCGAAAGCGAGGTCGAAGGC
>JASHWN010000600.1 GCA_030044035.1 Xanthobacteraceae bacterium | reverse complement strand
ATGTCGGGCACCTGCGCGATCGTCTCGACGTTATTGACGGTGGTCGGGCAGCCGTACAGGCCCATATTGGCCGGGAACGGCGGTTTGAGCCGCGGCATGCCCTTCTTGCCTTCGAGGCTTTCGAGCAGCCCTGTTTCCTCGCCGCAGATGTAGGCGCCGGCGCCGTGGTGCACGATGATGTCGAAATCGAAGCCGTGGACGTTGTTGTGGCCGATGAGCTTGGCCTCGTAGGCTTCGGCGACCGCCGCTTCCAAGCGTTCGCGCTCGCGGATGAACTCGCCGCGGATGTAGATGTAGCAGGTGTGCGCGCCCATGGCGCAGCCGGCGATCAGAGAGCCTTCGATCAACAGATGCGGATCGTGGCGCATGATGTCGCGGTCCTTGCAGGTGCCGGGCTCGGATTCGTCGGCATTGACCACGAGATAATGCGGGCGTCCCGGCGACACCTCCTTGGGCATGAACGACCATTTCAGACCGGTCCCGAAGCCGGCGCCGCCCCGGCCGCGCTGGCCCGAGGCCTTGCACTCGTTGACCAGCGCATCGCGGCCGCGCGCCAAGATGTCCTTGGTGCCGTCCCAGGCGCCGCGGGCGCGTGCGCCGTCGAGGCGCCAATCGTGCTGCCCGTACAGATTCTTGAAGATGCGGTCCTTATCGGCGAGCATGGTTTTTACTGGCGCCTCGGATCGGTTGCGTCCGCAATCGGCGCTTCGTTGGCTGCCGCACCGGGTTTTTCGAACAGCGCCGGGTCGGTCAACGTCTGCGGCCCGCCGACCGGCGCCGAATTGATGCGGTCGATCTGCGGCCCGGGCTTGACGGCCCGTCCGGCGGACAGATCGTTGATGATGCGCGTCAGGCTGTCGGGCGTCAGATCCTCGTAATAATCGGCATTGATCTGCACCATCGGTGCGTTGACGCAGGCGCCGAGGCACTCGACCTCGACCCACGAGAATTTGCCGTCGGCGCTCACCTCGAGCTCATCGCCGATCATGCGGCGCAGCACTTTCTTCAGTTCGTCAGCGCCGCGCAGCATGCACGGCGTCGTGCCGCAGAACTGCACGTGGTATTTGCCGACCGGCGACAGGTTGAACATGGTGTAGAAGGTGGCGATTTCGAGCACGCGGATGTTCGCCATGCCGAGCAGGTCGGCGACCGCCTCGATCGCCTTCTGCGGCAGCCAGCCGCCGCACTGCTGCTGCGCCCGCCATAGAACTGGAAGCACAGCGGATTGCTGCCGACCGCGCGGATATTTGTCGATCTGCGCCCTGGCCCAGGCCAGATTCTCGGGCGTGAAGGCAAAGGTCGGCGGCTGCTTTTCGGCAAGACGGCGGACGCTCATCGGTCTACCTCGCCGAACACGATGTCGATCGAGCCGAGCACCGCCGAGACATCGGCCAGCATGTGGCCGCGGCAGAGAAAATCCATCGCCTGCAGGTGGGGGAAGCTCGGCGCGCGGATCTTGCACTTGTACGGCTTATTGGTGCCGTCGGCGATCAGATAGACGCCGAATTCGCCCTTCGGCGCCTCGACCGCGGCGTAAACCTCGCCGGCCGGCACCTTGAAACCCTCGGTGTACAGCTTGAAGTGATGGATCAGCCCTTCCATCGAGCGCTTCATCTCGGCGCGACGCGGCGGCGTGATCTTACGATCTTCGACGAGCACAGGGCCTTGCCCGTCGGGCACGCGCAGCTTGTCGACGCACTGCTTCATGATGCGTATGGACTGGCGCATCTCTTCCATGCGTATCAGATAGCGGTCGTAACAGTCGCCGTTCTTGCCGATTGGAATGTCGAACTCGAACTCGGAATAGCATTCGTAGGGCTGCGCCCGGCGCAAATCCCAGGCGGCGCCGGAGCCGCGCACCATCACGCCGGAAAAACCGCGTGCCCAGGCGTCTTCCAGCTTGACCACGCCGATATCGACGTTGCGCTGCTTGAAGATGCGGTTGTCGGTCAGCAACTCCTCGAGGTCGTCGCAGACCTTCAGGAAAGGATCGCAGAACGCCGCGATATCATCGATCAGCTTCGGCGGCAGGTCTTGGTGCACGCCGCCAACGCGGAAATAGGCTGCGTGCAAGCGCGAGCCGGAGGCGCGCTCGTAGAACACCATGAGCTTTTCGCGCTCCTCGAACCCCCACAGCGGCGGGGTGAGCGCGCCGACGTCCATGGCCTGCGTCGTGACATTGAGCATGTGCGACAACAGCCGGCCGATCTCGCAGTACAGCACACGGATGATCTGCGCCCGCCGCGGCACGTCGATGCCGAGCAGTTTTTCCGCCGCCAGGCAGAACGCGTGCTCCTGGTTGATCGGCGCCACGTAGTCGAGCCGATCGAAATACGGGATCGCCTGCAGATAAGTCTTGTGCTCGATCAGTTTCTCGGTGCCGCGGTGCAAAAGGCCGATATGCGGATCGACCCGCTCCACCACCTCGCCGTCGAGCTCGAGCACCAGGCGCAGCACGCCGTGCGCCGCCGGATGCTGCGGCCCGAAGTTGATCGTAAAGTTGCGGGTGGCGCCTTCGCGCTGTCCACCGGCCGGAATGATGTTGGTGTCGGCCATTCTCTTATCCGGTCGTCGCCATCTGCAGTTCCGCCGCCTTTTTTGCTTTGGCGGCGAGCCGCGCGTTGAATTTGTCCCAGGCGACCACGAAACGTTCGTGACGACCTTCACCGATGAGATCGATGCCGTCATGCGCCTTGACCGTGAAGGCCACACGGTTGCCGACGATCTCGCTCACTTCGACGTCGACCGTCACCGTCATTCCCGGCAGCGTCGCGGCGAGGTGACTGACGTCGACATGCACGCCGAGGCTGCCTTCGCCGGAGTCGAGGTACGGCGCCAACAGCTGCGTGCAGGTCCATTCCATCAGCACGATCATGAATCCGGTGGCGAACACCTTCGGCATCGCCGCGATCTCCGGCGACTCCGGATAGGTGTACGGCACCGTCTTGTTTTCCGGCACCCTGTAGGCGAAGCGGTGGGTGAGCCCGGGCTTGAGCGTTGGCTTCATCTTACGCCCCCTGCCCGCCGCCCGGCTTCGTCGCCTTCTCGTCGCCGGGCAAGACGTAGTCGGTGCCCTCCCACGGCGACAGAAAATCGAAGTTGCGGAATTCCTGGGTGAGCCGCACCGGCTCGTAGACCACGCGCTTGAGCTCGTCGTCGTAGCGGATCTCGACAAAGCCGGTGAGCGGAAAATCCTTGCGCAGCGGATGCCCCTCGAAACCGTAATCGGTCAAGATGCGGCGCAGGTCCGGATGGCCGGTGAACACGATGCCGTAGAGATCGAACACTTCGCGCTCGAACCAATCGGCGCCGGGATAAACGTCGATGATCGACGGCACCGGCGTGGTCTCGTCGGTTTCCGCCTTCACGCGGATGCGCACGTTATGCTTGGGCGACAACAGGTGGTAGACCACGTCGAAGCGCCGCTCGCGGCTCGGCCAGTCGACCGCGGTGACATCGATGATGCACCAGAACTGGCAACGCGGGTCGTCGCGCAGGAAGCGCATCACCGCGACGATGTCGGGCGCATTCGCGCTGACGTTCAGCTCGCGAAAGTCCACGCTGTAGCCCGCGACCGCGTTGGGCAGCGCGGCAGCGATGGTCCGGCCGAGCGTGTCGAGCGTCTCATTCATGATCAGCGTTCGATGGTCGAGGTGCGGCGGATCTTCTTTTGCAGGAGCAGCACGCCATAGAGCAGCGCCTCGGTGGACGGCGGACAGCCCGGCACGTAGATATCGACCGGCACGACGCGGTCGCAGCCGCGCACCACCGAATACGAAAAATGGTAATAGCCGCCGCCATTGGCGCACGAACCCATCGAGATGACGTAGCGCGGCTCCGGCATCTGGTCATAGACCTTGCGCAGCGCCGGCGCCATCTTGTTGCACAATGTGCCGGCGACGATCATGACGTCGGACTGGCGCGGCGAAGCGCGCGGCGCGAAGCCGAAGCGCTCGACGTCGTAGCGCGGCATCGACACCTGCATCATTTCGATGGCGCAGCAGGCAAGCCCGAACGTCATCCACATCAGCGAGCCGGTGCGCGCCCAGGCAATCAGATCGTCGGCCGCCGCGACAAGAAACCCCTTGTCGGTGAGCTCGGCATTGACCTCGGAGAAAAACGGATCGTCGGCGCCGATCGGCTTGCCGGTCCGCGGGTCGAGCACGCCCCGGGGCGGGGCGGCGACGACGGGTTCGCTCAATCCCATTCGAGCGCTCCCTTCTTCCATTCATAGATAAAACCGATCGTCAGCACTGCAAGGAAGATCATCATCGCCCAGAAGCCGAAGGCGCCGACCTGCCCGAATGTCGCAGCCCACGGAAACAGGAACGTCACTTCCAGATCGAAAATGATGAACAGGATCGCCACCAGATAGAAGCGCACGTCGAATTTCATGCGGGCATCATCGAAGGCGTTGAAGCCGCACTCGTAGGCCGACAGCTTTTCCGGATCCGGCTGCTTGTAGGCGATGAGAAAGGCCGAGACGAGCAGTGCCAGCGCGATCGCTGCCGACACGCCGACAAAAATGATGAGCGGCAGATAGGCCAGCAGCAATTGGTTCATCGCCTCGCTCATCGGCACTCCTTCCGAACAACGAACTCCGGCTGCGCCATTGACATGTCCATCGCGGCGGCCTTCCGCAACGATCCCGCCCTCCCCCCGTGCAGGGTGCGTCAGGGTGCGGAGAGCGGCTGATTTGCCGGCAAAATCGGCGGATTCGCGCTGCAAATCGAACGCGGCGACCCTTACCGCAGCGCACCGCAAGGTGCAAGGCGCGAGGCAAGCGCAATACATGACATAAACATGATCACGCGCCGTACAGGTAGCAGCCGACTTACTCCGCAACGCTGATGGCCGCCGAATCGACTGCCGCGGATGCGTCAATTCTCGACATTGACGCGATTGCCAGACCGCAATGCTAAGATCCGGCAAGAAATGTTACGATCCGATAAGAGCTGCGCCGGGAGGAAAACAATGCAGCAAGCGACCGCGCGGCGGCATGGTTTGCGCCCGCGCTTGATTACGGCGCTGGGCATGGCACTGGCTGGCACGCTTGCGGTTAGCGCAGAGCTGGCCGCCGCCGCCGAAAATTTTCCCGATCACCCGATCAAGCTGATCGTGCCGTTCGGGCCCGGCGGGCCGCCCGACGTGGCGGCCCGCCTCATTGGCGCGTACCTCTCCGACCACCTTGGCCCGGTGGTGGTCGAGAACCATGTCGGCGCCGGCGGAACGCTGGCGGCGCGCGCCGTCGCCACTGCGT